>JAGQPC010000859.1 GCA_020426925.1 Planctomycetales bacterium
GGATCGAATTTGTGATCGTGGCATTTAGCACACGCGACGGTCACGCCTAATATGGCTCGACACGTGACATCGATTTGGTCATCGACAATTTCCATTCGATAGCCAACGCCACCCGAGTTATGACGTTTCGTACCGAACGACAACATGCTCGTCGCGATAAGCTGATCTTCACGGTCCTGGGGCGAACCGTAAGGGTCCTCCGGCCATAAGTCGCCAGCAATCTGCTCGCGCACAAATTGATCGTAGGGCTTGTCTTCATTGAATGCCTTGATTACGTAGTCTCGATAAGGCCACGCGTGCGGGTAGGTAAAGTTGAATTCCTTACCGCTCGACTCTGCGTATCGAACAACATCGAGCCAATGTCGTCCCCATCGTTCGCCGAAGCGTGGCGAGTCAAGAAGATGATCGACGAGTTTCTCGATCGCGTTGGTCGACGCGTCATCGACAAACGTTTGAATTTGCCGGGAAGTGGGAGGCAGCCCGATCAGATCAAAGTACAGTCGGCGCACAAGCGTCTGTCGACTCGCGTCCTTCACGGGGCGAAGTTTGCTTACGACTAGTCTCGAATAGATGAATGAGTCAATGTCTGTTTGCGGCCACTCAGCATCATCAACATCCGGCGGCACATGGGCCTGTGGTGATTGAAACGCCCAATGGCGCATCCGCTCCTCACGCTGCAATTGCTTTGCCGTCGGCGACGCATCGTCACGCGGATCGGGCGTTCCCATCGACACCCAACGTTCGACTGCACTGATGACATCAGCGTCGAGCTTCTCATCGGGCGGCATTGCCGACACGCCGTCGTCGTGCCGCAGCATTTTCAACAGGAGACTCGACTCGGGGTTCTCTCGATTGATAATCGCGCCCGACTCACCGCCACTTGCCACTCCGGCGGCAGAATCAAGCTCCAGACCACCTTCGATCGTATCCGCCGATTTTGAATGGCACTCGTAACAACGTTCTACCAAGACAGGGCGAATGTGTTGCTCGAAGAATTCGACACCGGCCCGGTCGATCGGTGGTTCGCCGGCAACGGACATTGTCGCGACTGTCAAGATCAGACAAACAAACCAGCAAAAACGATTGACGTGTAGCATGCTTCTGTCCTCGTGGACGAAACGTCGAACCTCTTCCATCGCAACGTGGCTGGGTGGGTTCGGGCATGGCGGGATGTCAGGTGGGACCCTCTATCGTGGCGGAAATCGTGGCGTTAAGCAAGGTCGGCGTCATATGTGTCAACTCGCGGCGACACCGTCAACGCAGGTCGATGGATGCCAGCTAGGCGATGCGAATAACGATGCAATACTGTAGACAGGCTTGACGATGGAATGAGTGTTGCACGAACGGAGACGTTTCCCATTCACCTTCCCGGCAGGAACGTGCGATGTTGAACTGCAAAGACTTATCGCGACTTGTTTCTGATTCGCTTACACGGCAACTCACCGTGCGAGAGAAACTGAATCTCTGGATGCACATACTAATGTGTCGCCCATGCTGGAACCTCCGAGTACTACTTCGACAAATCGACGCCTCCGTACGTTTCGCGATCTCGTCCGCCGACTCACTTCATCGTGAGCCATGTCTTTCGTCGCGATCGAAGCGGCGCCTACAGAAGGCGGTCGACGTGGCGGTACGAGAAAAAGATTGATTGGTTCGGCATTATTGGCAATGATTGGTCGCCATATTGCCTAGGCGGTGTCGTAATCGACAGCTCCGCACTTACTAAGACTTCACCTGAACACGACCGGGGTGGTCGCCGTTTACATCGAAACTCCGCGCGTCAGACGGTTACCCGATAAAGGTCGATCGGCAACAAGGAATCCTCGTACTATGTCCGTTTGGCAACATGAATCAGTTCAGTCCCAAGAGTCTCCATCTCTAAAGTGCTACTCACGCTCCGGTCGAAACCGTACGGCGTTTCGCGTGTTCAGCAATTCGAGCGACGCAAGCATCTCGGTCGCTGGTGAGATCGCCGATTTGATTCGCACACGCGCGAAGGAAGGAAAGAAGTGCGTGCTTGGATTGGCAACCGGGTCGTCACCGGTCAACGTATATTCGGAACTTGTTCGCCTTCACCAGGAAGGAGAACTGTCCCTGGCGAACGTTGTTACTTTCAACCTCGACGAATACTTTCCAATGGAGCCGGATGCACTGCAAAGCTACGTGAGGTTCATGAATGAACATTTCTTCGATCACGTTGACATTCCACGCGAGAACATTCACATTCCGGACGGCACGGTCGCATTTGAACAGATCGCTGAATACTGTCGCATGTACGAGGAAAGTATTGAGGAGGCTGGTGGACTCGACATTCAACTCCTGGGAATAGGTCGCACTGGACACATCGGCTTTAACGAGCCGGGTTCGGAACACAATTCACGAACCCGACTCATCACGCTGGACTCGGTCACTCGGACAGATGCCGCCAGTGACTTTTTTGGTGTCGAGAACGTACCTCGGCGCGCCATCACGATGGGTGTCGGCACAATTCTCAATTCGCGGCGTGTTCTCTTGCTGGCATTCGGAGAAGGAAAGTCGAAAATCATCGAACGAACAATTGAAGGAGACGTGTCGTCGATGGTTCCCGCGACGTTTCTACAGGAACACGATAACGCGGAGTTCTTTCTGGACGAATCAGCCGCTGCTCAGCTCACCGATGTCCGCTGGCCGTGGCTGGTTGAGCAAGTTGTGTGGACGGACGGCCTTGTCCGCCGAGCGGTGATCTCACTAGCAGACAAAGTTGGCAAACCAATCCTGATGCTTACGGATGCCGACTACAACGAACATGGATTGCAGGATTTGTTGGCTGAATACGGATCGGCCTACGAAATTAACTTGAAGGTATTTCGTCACTTGCAGTCCACAATCACCGGCTGGCCTGCCGGCAAACCAGATCACGCGAAACTTCCCGGTGATCGTTCAAAAGCTAACGATCACATCTTCCCAAAACGTATCGTGTGTTTCTCTCCGCACCCCGACGACGACGTAATTTCGATGGGTGGGACGCTATTAAGGCTGGCCGATCAGGGACATGACGTTCACGTCGCCTATCAAACGTCCGGAAACATTGCGGTCTTCGACGAAGATGCGATGCGATTCGCTCAATTCGTTGCCGGTTTCTGTGATGAATTCAATATCGAGAGCGAACAAATTCGAGAGTTGGCCAACAGTATTGCGACATCGTTGAATTCGAAGCAGTCCGGTCAGGTCGACACTAACGAAGCACAGCGAATCAAAGGCCTCATTCGTCGCGTCGAAGCCACAGCCGGTGCGAATTGTTGTGGCGTTCCAAGTCAGAACCTGCACTTCCTAAATTTGCCGTTCTACGAGACGGGCCGCGTAAGGAAGAAACCGATCAGCGAAAGCGATGTTTGCATTGCGGTCGAGTTGCTTCGAGAGATTAAGCCCCAACAAATCTACGCGGCGGGCGACCTATCCGACCCACACGGCACGCACCGCACATGCTTGAATGTCGTATTTGAGGCTTGCCGAAAATGTATTGATGACGATTGGATGTCAACGTGCGAGGTGTGGCTCTACCGAGGGGCGTGGCAGGAATGGACACCGGAAGAAATCGAAATGGCAGTTCCATTGAGTCCGCAGGAAGTCGACCGCAAGCGTGTGGCGATATTCAAGCATGAGAGTCAGAAAGACCGTGCGTTGTTTCCGGGAGCGGACATGCGTGAATTCTGGCAGCGCGCTGAGGCGAGAAACGCGGATACTGCGCGCACGTACGACAACCTGGGATTGGCCCAATACCAAGCAATGGAGGGGTTCGTCCAGTGGAGGGTCAGCCTATAGACCGGTCACTGCACGCGCCGGTGGAAACACAATCGAGTAGCATGAACCCGTGTTGTGACGACGCCGATACGACGCGAATCTACAAGGACCAGCGGATCGAGCGGGGCAACATTGTCGTAGCTCACCGTCGCCCCGAATTGACACCGACGTCGAACGTTGACAGCTGGTCACTCGAATAAGCATAGCAATCGGCTGTGTTCGCCGCAGTTGTTGGCAGCTGGTTGATACCTGGCCTACATTCTCGGTAGGTTCCTAGCACTCTAAGGTCGCGAACAAAACTCCCTCCGCACCGCGTAGGTGAATGCGATCCTTCCCGAGCAGTAGACTCTCAAGGGCACTTCGACGGATGCAATCAGAATTCGTCATTTCTTGCCTGTAGTGAACGGTACATCGTTTGCAATTCACCAAGGCAACTTGCTATTTCACAGTGCCTGTAGTAGCCGCACGCTTTGCAAGATTATGCCCTCGGAAAGGAATCGTCATGTCCACGGTCCAACGCATTCTAGCTGCCGTAGACTTTTCGCCGCACTCGCAAGCCATTATCGACCATGCTTGTGAAATCGCTAAGCAAGCTGACGCCGAATTGCACGTTGTACACGTCGAGAGTCACGCACAACCAGCGACGAATCCCGACGGATCACCCAGCGGTGAAGCAACACGTTTGAGCCTTGAGCGGTTGGCCGCTTTGGTACGTCCGGCCGACGAACTCAAACTCTCGACACAGAAGTCAATCCTCACCGGCATCCCCCATCGGGCAATCGCTGACTACGCCAAGTCAAACGGTATTGCACAAATCGTCATGGGAACGCATGGGCGGAAAGGGCTCTCGTACTTGGCACTGGGGAGCGTCGCCCAACACGTTCTGCGGGATGCTCCCTGTCCTGTGCAAGTTATCAGAACACCAAAGCGAGTAAGTCATCCACTGGATGCGAGCGTTGAGTTTGCTGACGTAGAAGGAAACTTTCGACCGACGGCCGACAGCTCGGGCGCGACGCAATTGATTTCGCGCGCTCTAAAGTTACGTGCCACGGACATTCACGTCGACCCGATCGACGAAACGCAATCTCGTGTACGGTTTCGTATTGATGGCAAGCTGTCAGAGTATTGTCGCCTAGATCGAGAAGTCGCCGATCCGCTTATCAATCAATGGAAGATGCTCGCGGACATGGATATCACCGAGCCGTTCATGCCCAAAGAAGGTCGCGTCTCGTTTCCCCGTTCGCTGGCCGAATTTCGTAACACAGAAGCTCGACTAACGACTGCTCTAGTGGCCGATGGCGAATCTGTTGCCATTCGCCTGCTGTCCCGCGACGACGTGTTCATACCAATCAATGAGTTGGGATTGGGAGACAACGCACAACGATCCGTCGACGAGATGCTGCGACGTGACGAAGGCATCATCTTAGTGACCGGACCAACGGGTTCGGGCAAGACCACGACCGTTTACTCAATGCTTGAAACGATTAGTACGTCCGGCGTGAACATTGTGTCCATCGAAGACCCGGTCGAGTATTCGTTGCCGTTTGTGCGACAAATGGCGGTTGACGAGCGACGTGGCATCAACATGACCACCGGTCTGCGGACGATGCTGAGAATGGACCCGGATGTTATTTTTCTTGGTGAAATCCGCGACGTGGCGGCAGCCGAAATTGCAATGCGGGCGGCCAGTTCGGGCCAATATGTGTTTAGTACGTTACACGCACGAGACGTCGCATCGGTGTTTACAGCGCTGCGCGATTTGGGGTTACCAGATCGTTCTTTGGCGGCGAACATCTCGGGCGTAGTGAACCAACGGCTCGTGCGGCGGCTTTGCATCGATTGCCGACAAGAGGTCGACGCGACAGCCGAAGCCCGCGCCCTGTTCAATCGGCATACGCTGGATGCACCCGACACGCTATACGAGCCGAGCGGTTGTGTTAAGTGTCGCGACTCGGGTTACCGGGGACGGATCGGTGTCTTCGAAGCCGTCGCCTTCGACGACAACATTCGCGCTGCCGTCGCTGACGCTGAAAACGAAGCAGAATTGCGGCAGACGCTGCTGGAAAAGGGCATGACGAGTCTGGACAAAGACGTCCTGAACAAAGTCATCAACGGTGTCACCGATTTAGGCGAAGCGATCCGCGTGCGATGGCTGGCGTGAGGGACGATTGATCTACTAAGAATTGAGACGAATGGCCAAAGAGTCAATCCATGCGCTCAATTGGCTGCACGAAAACTTCACAAGAACGGATGTATCCATGATTACTAAAAGATTCAAGATTCTCGACTTACTGGGGTTTCCGATCTACTTGGACCTTAGTTGGTTTGCGATCGCGATTTTGATTTCGTGGTCATTGGCGACCGGCGTTTTTCCGCAACGGGTCGAAGGGCTGACCAGTGCCACGTACTGGACGATGGGGATCGCCGGAGCGATCGGATTGTTCGCGTCGATTCTCGCCCATGAACTAGGGCACGCCGTGATGGCACGACGGTTCGGTTTGCACATGCGAGGTATCATCTTGTTTATCTTCGGTGGTGTGGCAGAAATGAGCGAAGAACCGCCGAACGCGAAATCGGAGTTCTATGTCGCCATTGCCG
>JAGQPC010000860.1 GCA_020426925.1 Planctomycetales bacterium
GTCGAGCGCAGCGAGCCCCCAGCTGATGCGCCGGTCCACGAAACTGGGGTTCGCTGCGCTCGACCACCAGCCACCCGACGCTTACTGGGTATGAACATGCTTTCTCGGCAGGCAATAGTTGCTGAATGCGCTCTCGCCAATTAGGCTCACTGTTTTCACGAACACAACCAAACCTGAGGTGGGCCATGCATCATTCACAGCAAAGTCTTGATCGACGTCGATTTCTGAAACGTGCAACGACCGCTGGAGGCGTCGCCGGCTTAGCTGTGCTGGGACTCAACGCGGACGACTTGCTGGACCGCTACGCGAAGCCGGACGATTCACCTCAGAGGTTTTCTTCCGTCAACGCAATGGTTTTGCCTCGTGAAAAAATGACCATCACGAAGGTTGAAACAATGTTGGTTAAACCTCGTTGGCTGTTCGTGAAAATCCACACGGACGTTGGCATTTCCGGTTGGGGCGAGCCAATCGTTGAAGGCCGAGCAAAAACCTGCGCAGTTGCTGTCGCCGAATTGGCCGATTACCTCGTCGGCAAAGATCCACGAAACATCATGCACCATTGGCAAGCGATGTACCGTCACGCGTTTTACCGTGGCGGACCGGTCATGACGAGCGCGCTGAGCGGTGTCGACATGGCGTTGTGGGACATCAAAGGCAAAGCGTTGGGCGTGCCAATTTACGAACTGCTGGGCGGGCCGACTCGATCGCGAGCTCGCGTTTACGCACACGCTAAAACTCCAGAAATGCTAACCGAAGCAAAGGCGAACGGATTTACGGCGTTTAAGACTGGCGTCGAAAACTCGACCGAATCGGGAACCATCGCTTCTCGCAGCTTCATTCGTGATGCAGTCGACGCGTTTGCCGCGTTGCGAGATGCTGGAGGCGACGATGTCGACATTGCCATCGATTTTCACGGTGCCATTTCACCGCAAAACGCGAAGTTGCTGATCAAAGCCTATGAGCCGTATCAGCCGTTCTTCATTGAAGAGCCCGTGCAATGCCAAAACGTTGACGTCATGGCCGAGATCGCTCGAGGAACGCACTTGCCGATCGCTACCGGCGAACGGATTTTTACAAAGTGGGGATTCCGCGAGATTCTCGAAAAAGGCGCTGCGTCAATCTTGCAGCCCGACCTTTGTCACGCAGGCGGAATCTCCGAAGTTCGCATCATCGCGGGCATGGCCGAATCTTATTACGCATCGATTGCTCCCCACAATCCGCTCGGACCAATTTCATTGGCGGCTGGTTTACAGCTATCGGCAGCCATTCCTAACTTCCTGTGCCAGGAGCAGATCAGCTTAGGCGAAAACTATTTGAAGACTCCCTTCCGAGTACGAGACGGCCATATCGACATTCCGACCAAACCAGGGCTGGGAATCGAAATTGACGAAGAAGCGCTCAAGGCCCGGATCGGCCACGAATGGAAGAATCGTGAACGATACAGCCTCGGCGATGGTTCCGTTGTCGATTGGTAACCTTACGTAGCTCGATTCACTGAGTTTTCTCGTACACGGCAACATCATACTGGTGAAGGAATTCGAAAGTGTCGTTTCCGGCGAAACGGCGTTCGAGTTCCTGTACGGTTGCCGCGATTTCGCCCACTGTCAGGGCAGAAAACACTGACCATGTATCCTGATTGGCCACCCCATCAATCCATTCCTTAACTGACGTTTCCACTGCCTTTTCCCATCGCGTCAGTTGCACTTGCTGCCAGCCGTCAACGCCGTTCATGGCAGCGATGAGTTGCTGTACTGACGTGTAGAGATGTGGCCATTTTCCGCTGGCGCACTCACCAACTGGAACAGTGTCGTTTGAGGGAGGTGTGCGAACAACCATGGCATACCGCCCGCCCGGTTTCAGTTTCGCACAGAAACCTTCGTGAACCGTGGCCAGAGTTTCAGGTGCGAAATGGTGCGCCGTGTCTTTAGTGAATATCAGATCAAATGCGTTGTCCGCCGCATCACGTCCAAACTCGATCGCGCCGCCGCAGTGTGGCTCGATGTTGTCAAATTCGGTGGCGCCATGCAATAGCTCCGCGACTGGTTCATAACAAACAACTTTTGAAGTCACGCCCAACTGCTTGCCAAGCAGCGAAGCAAAAACACAAGTCCCCGCACCGACTTCCGCAAGCGTGCTCGCTGTTGGGTGCGTTGCTGCAATCTGGTCGAGAATCCACTTCGTATATTCGCTTTCAGCATCGGTAAAATGCTTTTCTCCGTAAGCTTTGCCGACCGCAGCGTAATGTTG
>JAGQPC010000861.1 GCA_020426925.1 Planctomycetales bacterium
TTCCGGTGTCGGAAAGTACACGTCAAAGGCTTGTTCATCAATCTGCTGAACGTTTGCCGCGTCAATCTTTCCACCGGTTAGTTCCAGCCTCGCGTCTTCCGCCGTGAAAGTCGCAGCGTCGATCGGTTTGTCAAACGTGACAGTAACCTTGCTTTGACCATCTTCCAGCTCCTGCAGCGTCGAGGTTCGGATGATTCGCGGACCGAAGATTTCCTCGCCGTTGATTCGAACATTATCGATGAATAGGTTCGTCCGCCTTCGGTAGGTGGTCGCTTGGACCATCACTTTGGCGTTTTCATCAAGGGGCAATCCTCGCTTTCGTAATTCTCGTTTCAAGTCGAATGAATGAACGACTTCTGTGCTACGCTCCGGTCGTAACTCGGATACCCAATACCACCGACCGCTGGCACCGCTCACAAAAAGATTCGCAATTACGTCGGAGCTGGCCATTGCGGAAAACTGCAGCGAAACCCGCTCATCGTCGGCGTGATTCGTAAGGTCGATGTTCAGAATCGCTTCGATGCTACCATTGTTCGATGTGGTCCCTTGCAAGTGACCGTCTTCAACCTGCCAAGATGCATCGCCAAGCGAAGTAAATGCCCAGCCCTCGAGCCCCTCGATGGACACGTCCGAAAACGTTTGGTCGTACGGATAGACGAATGTCGGGATTAGGTCGACTTCAAAGGTTGTCGAATAACCGTCCCACACTTCACCAGAAATTGGATTCGCACTTTGATTCATGCGGTTTCCGTGGACGTCGGTGATGTCACGTGACACAGAGATTTCGTAGGTACCGGACAACTGTTGTTTGGGCAAGCGGAATTCCAGGACGTTCCCGCCTACCACACGGATATCTTCCGGAGCGATGTCACGCCCTACTGGATTCCGAACCGAAATGTCGGACTCGGTTGGTATCGCGATCGATTCGTTGAACACGATCGCCACGTTCTCGAAAAGATCGTCATCGTGAAAGACTGTCACGGTCTCTACCGATGGGCCAAATACATCGTGACTTCCAACTCGAACGTCGGATAAATAGACCGTGCCGGCGATGGTTGATGGTTGCTCGAAACGCAAACGCACTGACGAGTCGATTTCGATTCCAAGCTCTAAAAGTGTTTCATCCAAATCGAAAGAGTACTGCTGAAAGTTGGGCGTGCCGCCGGTCCCGTAGATTGGCTGCCAGTCGATTCCATTGTTGCTGGCCGCCACGGACAAGTACATGCCGCCTTTGGCCCAAAAATCAAATGACAGATCATCGCGCCCCGCAAGACCTGAAAGGTCTAACGGAAGTTCGGCAGATGTCGTCAATGTAGATGCTGGACGGTCCAGCTGCCGTAGTCGTAACACTTGGCCTCGTTCGTCATCAGCCTGTACGCTCCACGACGCTCCTGGTCCTGACGAGAAGGTCCAATCGGAAATTCGGTTTTCGAAATCAGACGCAAACGGAAACTGCTGAGCATCGGCTTCATGCACAGTGATCGATTGTTCAAACGACAGTGTCGCGCCGATCTGTGGGGAACGTCGGTCGACGGAATACTCGTAGCGATTCATATAGTTCCCGGCTAAGTCTTTCACTTCCGGCTGAACCACAAAGCTAAACGTACCAGTCGCCATGACTGGTGGAAAATCGATCGACCAGCGAACTCCATCATCGGTGTGAATTGTTTCTGGTCGGATTCGATCGCCAATTGGACTCCTTATTTCGAGCACTTGTGCCGTGAAGCTTTCTGGATCAATCGGTTCGTCAAAAGTAAGTTCGATACCAGTCACGCCGCCATTGTCGTCGGTCAGAATCGTTGAATCGGCGACCCACGGGCCGAGCACGTCTTGCGAAATGACGGAGACGGCATCGTAGTATGCGCCAGCGCCAACGCCACTATGTCGCAATCGCAAATAGCGAACTCCGGGACCAGTCAGTCCGTGCTCGGCCAACGGCCCCGAAAGGTCGAACGCAAATGTTCCGCTGTTGTACAGAGGCCCACTATAGACTGAATACCACGTGCGTTGGTCGTCACTGATGTCGACGTCAAGCTGACCTGTCCATACGTTCGTTAATCCCAACAGCAATGCTAAGTCGTCTGCTGATTCGACGTCGAGTGTGATCGTCGCCGTCGTTTGGCTTTCTTCAACCGAACAGCTGCGACACCCGCCGATGTATGTTTGCAGCTGGCCATTCAACATCTCCCAACTCGCTCTCGGCCCCGAAGTAAACGTCCACCCGCTAAGCTCGTCGAGCCGTTTGCTGAAAGATTCGACCATCGGAATCGATCTTGGAGACGTGTCGACCGAAATGTTTGGTAGGCCTGCTGTTCCACCGAGCACGCTCGGCAGCCAGTTGATTGCATCATTGCCATATCCAATATCGTCGACGCGTTGAATCGACGAGGCTCCCTGACTAGCGAGAGTCGGCCATGGCGTTGCATCGTCGTATACCACGCGGTCTACCGTTTTGTATTCGATATCGCCAGAAGTCGGATCGACGACTGCTTGCCGCAGGCTGACGCTTTCGCCTTGATTGCGTAACGCTCCCTTATACGGTCCGAAGACTTGGACTTCTTGCGGCAAACCAGCCCGTTCCTTAAAGATCGTCGGGTCGGCCTTCGCGATAACCGCGATACCGCCGGCCGGAATCACTGTGTTTTCGGGGAACGTGAACTTGATGCCATCAGCGATTTTCCAAGCGTCCTT
>JAGQPC010000862.1 GCA_020426925.1 Planctomycetales bacterium
CTGTCGCAGTACTGGTCGGTCGGAGAGGCAGGCGGATGCGTTGTGTTTGAAGCTGCCGACGAGCAAACAGGTGCCGCCCTATTGCTCGGTCTTGCGAAAGATGGCAACATACGCACACGAACCATGCGGCTGTACGACAATCAAGCATTCCAACAAGTTTTGAGCAACATGTAATCGTATGCGGACTGGTCAACGCAAATGAGACTGAATCGTGATGCGATCGACAGTAGTCCTTTTCGGCAATTTGAACAGTGGTTCCAGGCGGCGACGGATGCGGGAATCAACGAACCAAACGCCATGTGTTTGTCGACCGTCTCGCGGGAAGGCAAACCTTCTTCACGGATGGTGCTGCTGAAGATCTGGGATGAACAGGGATTCGTTTTCTTCACTAACTTCGGCAGCCGCAAGGCTGCGGAGATAGCTGGCAACAGACAAGTCGCATTACTCTTCTATTGGGAGCCGATGCAGCGCCAGGTTCGTATTGAGGGCACTCCATCGAAGATCTCGATCGCGGAATCCGCCACGTACTTCGCTACACGACCGCGCGGAAGTCAGCTTGGTGCCTGGTGTTCGGCACAGAGCACGACGATTTCGTCGCGATCAATCCTGGAATCGAAGCTGTCCGAGATCAAACAGAAATTCCTCAACCAACAAGTTCCGCTACCAAGCTTTTGGGGAGGCTATCGCGTTACGCCAGACCGCTTCGAGTTCTGGCAACAGGGAGCTGATCGCTTGCACGATCGAATCGAGTACGCAAATTCACCACAGATCGGCTGGACAACTCAGCAATTGGCGCCGTGAGGAGCCTGCCGTTGACCGGCCTCGGTCAGCTGAATCCTACCTGCGTGTCGGTCAAAGAGACCGGTCCCCAGGTCTTTTTCGAGTAGCGAGATGTGTTGACTAACGGCCGCCTGACTGATGCCCAGACTCACTGCTGCTGCGGTGAAACGCCGGCTCAGAAGCGTCCGCATAGACGTCCGAGCGCAAGATGAATGCGAAAAGCGACTTCTGAGTTTGTATATTCGGCTAGTTCCTATTTCTGCTGTGACCCTGCCGTCGCATTGTCGTCCTCGTTCCAGTAGTCGGGTAGCCCGCACTTCGTGGTTCGTAAGATTTCGAGGATCACGCGACGTGAGTTGGATGACAAATGAGCGTACTCGTCCGATTTGACGTTCTCCGCGAGAACTCGCCACAGTTGCCGATAGATCGCTTGGCGAAGTCGCGGTTCGAGGGAGTCGAACGCTGGAGAGTAGATCAAATAGCTGCACGGGAACTCGAACAATCGCTCGCGGAGATTGAAGTCTCTTAGAGAACGACCTGAAGAATCGGTGGGACCGCGCGCTGTGAAATCCTTCTCAAACGTCGTAGATGACTTGATTTCAGATGTGAGCGGTGCTTCGTTAACGAACAGCATGTAGTCGACGACCTTCTTAGCGGCTTGGTTGATGGCGAATTCGAGTTCATCTTTAGATACCGCGTCTTGTTGCTGCATTGCCTGTTCCGATTCGTACATGCGTCGGCGAACAGAGAAGTTGGCAACGGTGAACGTATTTTGCATTTGCGTCTGATGCTCTAGCACCATCAGTGCCACAATATCGCTGTGTGGAGTCGGCCAATCGTCGGTGTACAACTCGTGCCGCAAGTCAGGCCGATTATTCTGAACGAACGTGGCAAGCTCGTTTCCGCGCAAGAACGCGTTTCCCATGTGATCCATGTCGCCATGTTGTCCTGTCACAAACCAACCGCCCCAACGCTCGGATAGTGGACTCGTGTGGTCCGTTACGTACGATATTCGCTGCACATCCATCGTCCCGTCAGGTTTCGGCATGACACTGCGAACGGTATGGCCGGGAACGCCTTGCGTCATGGCTGTCGCGTGACAAGCCAAGCAATTGTAAAGCTGCCGTTGAAATCGCGGCTTGCTCGGGGACATCCGAACGGTGTAGAAAGCCGCGCCCAGTTTCGGATCGTTCGTCGAAATCTCCATTAACGAGCTACCCTGCACCCAACCGACATAAGTGTCGTCGTTGAAGTAGATCGCTCGCGGCGAACGTGGCGAGATATACTTGATTTGCATACTCGTTTTTGAAAAAACAAGAACCTGAGACGACACCGGAATGTCCAACGCGTCCAGCAGCGATTTCAGGTATCCCGAATTACGATCATACTTCAGTGAGGTCTCGCCACTCTTCACTGCCGTCAGCAATTCGGTAACACGATTGTCGTCGACGGTCTTGCTGTATTCGATCGGTGGCTCTTCGATATCGAACTGTGCATAGCAAGGCGATTGCAGGGCAAGTGTCGCCACGA
>JAGQPC010000863.1 GCA_020426925.1 Planctomycetales bacterium
GACGGCAAGTCGTGTCGAGCCCTCGTATTCATCAGCCGCAACCGAGCTTCGACTCCTCGCAAGAATCGATACGCATCCATCAACCAACTTGCTTCCTCAGATGTCAGGTATCCCGCTCCGGCCAAGCGTTCTAATCCATCAAGAGTTCCTGGAGACAGGATCGATGGATCTGATTTTGCGTTCATGAGTTGCAAGCCGCTCACAATAAACTCGATATCGACTGTACCGCCGGGTGCTCGCTTCAGGTTTGACTCCGCGGCGTTCACTTCAAGCGACATTCGTTCGGCTCGGATTTTCTCAGCGAGGTCATCGCGCGGGACTCGGTTCGTGAGCAGATCTTCGATGATCGTGGTCGTGCGTTGAGCAAACGTTTCGGCTCCATAAATCACGCGAGCCCGACACAGCGTTTGCCATGCAAGAATATCGGAAGCGTCGGAGAATTGTGACGCAAAGTCGTCGAGCGTCACTGCCAGCAAACCGGAGCCTCCACTGATATGTTTATCGACCGCGACTTCAAAAACTCGCCCTTGAGGTCCGACGCGATTCGTCTGCTGGAGGATTCGTTGTGTTAGCTCGCTGAAGAAGTGATGGTTCTGCGTTGGCTCTTGTTTTACCGACCGCAAAGAGCTACGTGGGCCTCCATCATCGGCAGAGGTTACGCTCGTCAATCCATCCGACTCGTAAACCATAACAATGTCGAAGTTGCTGTGGTAGTTTGGTTCGCGACCACCGAGCTTCCCAAGAGCGATCATCACGCAACCACAACTGGATCCGTCGCGGTTGGTTGGATTTCCGTATTTCTGCACAAGCTGATCGAACTGCATGCTGGCAATCTGCCGCAGGCACACTTCTGCCACATCCGAAAGGTACGCCATCGTGTCGGAGATGTCGTCTTTGCCCAGGATATCTCGAACGCCGGCAGCCAAGTGCTGCCCGTGTTTGAAGCTATGCAAAATCGGATCGACGTCGTCCGCGCCTTGGCATAGATCATTCAAGCGGATTTGCAGTTGATCCATTGATGGCAACTTGTTTTGCAAAAGCGAATCCATCAGCTCGTCGAGCATCCCAGGATTGCTGGTTAGCATGTCGCTCAAATATGGACTGCAGGCACAGAGTCTCACATACAGGTCCAGCGTTGGTGGACTGTAGCTGAACAGCTCCCACAAGACGCCTTTTCCACCCAGCGAATCACTGACACGGCATAGGTTAACCAACGTCTCGTCAGGCGAAGGAGTATTGCTGATGACTTTCAGTAATGATGGCGAAATCGCAGCCAAGAACGTTCGGCATCGTCGCGTCGAAAGAAACCGAATCCGCTCTGTCGCCAAATCCATCAGCCGTTCGTATGCGATGCTTGTTTTTTCGAAGCCGTACGGAGCCAATGTCTGTTCGATGTATTCTGCTGACGGATCGGGGTCCAGGATTAGATCGACCTCGGGTGCGGTCTCAATTCCATCGCGAAAAGCGTCATGCAGCAAGTGATCTAGCACTTTTCGAACGAGTAGCGTCCGCTGTTGATAGTCGTCACGGAATTGCTGTGATTTTCTGTTGGCGTATCCCAAATGTTGCGAGAAACGGTCGAATTCCGCCGGCTCGATCGGCAACGACTGCGACTGGGGACCAAACACGACCTGAAGTCGGTGCTCAATACGCTTCAAAAACGAATACCCTTCCGACAGTATGCGCTGTTCGTCGAAATTGATCGCTGCGATATTGGCGAGCTCTTTGATCGCCGCCAACGTGTTGCGTTCGCGAGCTTGCCGTGCGTCACCACCGTTTAACAGCTGAAGGTATTGGATGACAAATTCTACGTCCAACACACCACCACGCCCTGCGACGACGTCGCGATGATCCGTACCGCTTCGCTGAGACCGTCGTTCGATGCGACGCTTCAGCGCTTGTAGCTCAGCGATATCGGACCACGTAATGTACCGCTGAAAAACCCACGATTGCAGGCTGTCCAAGAACTGTTGCCCGAACACGTGATCGCCGGCGACAGTACGAGCTTTGATGAACGCCTGACGATGCCACGTCCGACCTTGTGTTTGCAAATGCTGTGCCAGCTCATCGTGGCCGCAAACCGAAATAGGCGTCCGCGTATTTTGAAGCGGGCGATCCGAACGAAATGGAGATTTGATGTCGTACACGATTTCGCCTGAATCAGGTTGCCGTCCCAGCAACGTTTCGAATTCGCAGGCAAGTCGTTCAGCAAATTCGGCGTTACTAATCGAACGTTCGCCATTAGTTTTTCCATCGGAATCGTAGACAAAGGCAATCTCCAATGTCGTCGAATACGATTGCTCTTCGCCGCCAAATTCCCCGAAGCCAATGGCAGCCATCGACACACCTTGCCCGTTATGAGATCGCGGCAATCCAAACTTCAACTTCAGTAATCGTAGCGCCGATTGAAACGCAGATTCACAGATCGCATTTGCCAAGTACGTGAGTTGCTCGGCCACGGTCTCCACGTTTTGCATTCCAACAATGTCACCATAAACGATGCGAAGTAGTTCGCGATTTTTGTGTCGCAGCAGCGATTCGCGAATGGCAGCACGGTCCGAGATCAACTCGACATCATTGACTATTTCCTTGACCAAATGGCCACAGTCGACCGGCCTTCCGTCGGTCAGACGCAGCAAGTCCAACGCCTCCGGGTCCTCGACGAGTACGCGGTTTGCCATGTCACCCACGCTGAGTAGGTGCAATAGTTTCACGAGCGTTTCTGGTTCACGTTCAATGAGACTGCCAACTGCCAGTGGACTGCGAGACGACGTCACAAACTGAGCAAAGCCTTGCAACGCTTGGTCAGGGTCGACTACCAGCGGCAAAGAATCCTGCAACGCAGCCCAAACAACCTCCAGCAGGTCAAGTGGAACGCTGGAATCTGCTATTGCCTTCCACTGGCGTGCCGCTTGAGGCGGATGGGCGAGACCGAGACTTTGAAATGCCGCCTGAATGGCTTCGGGAGAGCCTAAGTCGATCGGCTGAGAAGAAGCTGTCATATTATCTTCTTCCAAAACGCTTAGACATCGGAGTTCTGCACACGGGATCAGACTTGAACAGCATAGACTTCGGGTCCAACGCAGTCCGTGACAACCTGACCGAATAGCGTGTGTGCGTTCACATCGTAAATCGTAATGGGCATGAGCTGACCTGCTTGCCGACGATTGCCTTCAAAAACGACGATGCGATCGCAATGCGTGCGGCCCGTCATCTGGATGATGTTTCCGGTCTGGTCTTTCGCCGCTTTGCTCGGACCCTCGACAAGAACTTCAACGTTGCGGCCAAGAAACGCGTGATTGTCTTCTTCGCTAATCGCGTTCTGTATCGCCAACAATTCGTTGTTGCGTTGTTTCTTCACTTCGATCGGAACGTCGTCAGGAAGGTGCTCGGCTCCCTTAGTTCCCGGGCGTTCACTGTACTTAAAGATGAAGCTGTTCTTGAATCGGCACTCTTCCACCAACTCGACTGTCTGTTGGAAGTCCTCGTCAGTTTCGCCACAGAAGCCGACAATGAAATCACTCGACACCGCGTAATCCGGAACGGTTTCGCGAATCCGGTGCATCATGTCTCGGTAGTCTTCAACGGTGTACCCTCGTTTCATACGCTCCAAAACAGCGTTCGAACCGCTTTGAGCCGGCACGTGCAAATAAGGAGAAACTTTGGGCAGGTCACGCACGGCATGCAAAAGCTCGTACGTCATGTCCTTTGGGTAGTTCGTTACGAACTTGATGCGTTTGATGCCGCTAACATCGTGAAGCGAATACAACAGATCGGCTAACCGAGTCGACTTCTCGCCTTCAGCGTACTTGTAACTGTTCACTGTTTGCCCAAGCAGAATGATTTCTAAGCAGCCTTGGTCGGCGAGCGACTTCGCTTCGGCGATGATCTGTTCTGGCGGGCGCCCTTGTTCAGGGCCTCGTACCATGGGAACGATGCAGTACGTGCAAAACTTGTCGCAGCCGATCT
>JAGQPC010000864.1 GCA_020426925.1 Planctomycetales bacterium
GAGCTGGTGCAGCCCGCAAGAAGGCACTGGAGCGAACTTGGCGGTCATGCCTGAATTCAAAGACAGTCATCCCGACGCGTCGGTCATCTCTGTTTACGAAGCAGGCGAACTAATGGGTGACGGCCGAGAGGCGCCGGGGATGCGCATCTCGATGTTCTTAAGTAACACCAATCGTGGTCCCGCACCAGACGGCGACGAAACGTTAGCTGCGGACGGAACTGGCCCAGCGTGGGAAGCGACAATCCTGACGGATGCCGGTAAAGCTCTCCTCGAAGCGGCGATCAATTACGCGTTGGGCGTAAATCCTGACCCGTGGCTGCGGTTGGACGATGGCTCCCTGACAGATCCCAGCGAACGAACGACGTACGTGCACGACGTTCTAAACACATGGATGGGTGATTCAAACCGGGACGGAGAATTCAACAGTTCTGACTTCGTCGAAGTTTTTGGCGCTGCGAAATACGAAACAGGCCAAGACGCCGTATGGAATGAAGGTGACTGGAATGGAGACGGGCTGTTTAATTCTGGTGACTTCGTGGTTGCATTTTCTGACGGCGGTTATGAAATGGGGCCGCGTCCCGAAGCGCATGCCGTCCCGGAACCCAACAGCATTGCCTTGGCTCTGTTGAGCATTTTGGGCATGAGCGGTTTGGTTCGGCGAAAATAAGATCTCTCACTCAGTAGAAAGGCTGCAGGCTAGATGCATTAGGGGTAACGGCCAAAGAAATCCCTACTCCTGCTGGCGAAGCCAAGATGTCGGCCGTAATTATTGAGCTCGCGCAGCCGCTGATTGAAAAGCACGCAGAAACGTGACAACATATCCGCGATCATCGCTGTGACGATTGCGGCATTGAACAAATCGATGTTTCCCGAAGATAAGCAGTCGGCGATCGAAAAAGATCTCATTGGCTGCTTTGTGCCGAAGGACAGTAGCGCCGTTGCAGTTGCCGTAGTCGCTGAGATCATGGACCTCGTCGTCGAGCGTCGCAAAAAGCTATTTCCCGACCTCCGAAAAGTTATCGTTGACTTCGAAACAACGGTCGTCAGTGACGGGATTAAACTGAACGTCACATCTGCCCCAATCGCTGATCATTGCGATGGAGGAACAGCGAGACACTGACAACCGTGCAGCTTGTGGCATCTGCCCGTCACCCAGCAGTCGTTACGCAATATGCGCTGATCACTCAGCAACGGGTCGCAAGACTTCGACGGTTACGTCAAATCCTTTGCTGGTCGGCATTCCGCTCCCGTGTGTGTCTCCGCCCATGAGTTTGCTGGAAAGATCTCCGTAGGGAATAAACAGCAAACCAGACGGTAGCTCGCCTTTGGGAGACGCCTTTACGTCAACGTCGATCTGCCCGTGTTCGCTGGTTACGCGGACTCGACCGCCAGGCGATACGCCAAGGCGTTTCATGTCCTCTTCGCAGATCTGGAGATTATTGATCTCCGATTGATAAGATTCCTTAAACTTGCCTTCGCTAATGCCGCAGCCCTGCTTGGCCGTCCGGCCCGGAATCATAATGAATGTTTCGCTCAATGTATTCTCTCGCAGAGGATCAACTGGACTGACCAACAGTCAGTGGGCTAGCTTGATTAATCCTGATTATGATCCGATTCGCAACCCCAAGTGTGATAATGGCCGTGCTGAGACGGCAAGCTTCACATCCGCTTGTGAGCTAATTAGCACATTCGCCTGGCAGGTGTTTTGACAAGAAACGCTGACTTTCGCAACAGGCCGGTTGGTTTCGGTTTCCACTGGCTGCCTCTGCAGGTTGAGCGAGTAGACTATTTCCGCGATTTGCGCAACGCTAGAATTGACGTTTGGCGTCGTCGACAACCAACCTTCATCTCCGATGAACATCAAGCATTCGTGAATAAAAACCCACCTTTAGCTGGCCAACAACGGCTTGATTCTGCGAAGCCGGGTGAAACACTTTGGATTTCAGACATCGAGGCAACCGGTCCAGACGCAGTCCGGTTGAAACGACTGGGCATTTGTGAAGGCAGATGCGTCCAGGTCGTTCAAACGGGAGATCCCTTGGTGCTACTTGTGGTTGGGTGCAGAATCGGTATTTCTCGTCAACTCGCCTCTCGAGTTTCTGTGCGCTGCAATACACACCTTGAATAAACCAATCGTGGGCTGGATGATGGCAAAGTAGTCAAGTAGCGTTTTTTTGAGACTGAGATTCTGTGTCATTGTTGAGACCACAACCTGCCTCTCCGCCCAAGCTGCCTCAGCTTGCCTTGATCGGCAATCCGAACTCCGGCAAGACGGCGCTCTTCAACGCGCTTACGGGGCTGCGCGCGAAGACCGCAAACTATCCGGGTATTACGGTCGATGTGCGCAAGGGGGCGATGCAACTGTTGTCGTTACGCGTCGAGCTCATTGATTTGCCCGGGCTGTACAGCTTGGATTCGCTCACGCCTGAGGAAAAAGTCGCCGAAGCGGCGCTTCGTGGCACGTTAGCAGGGCAGCCAGAATTGGATGCGATTGTGCTCGTGCTCGACGCGACCAACATCGAACGCAATCTGTTCCTGGCTAGTGAGGTCCTCGAACTAAACCTGCCGATCGTGGTCGCATTGAACCTCATGGATGCGGCGGATGAAGCGGGCATTTCAATAGACGTCGCCCGATTGGAAGAGGCGTTGAAGTGTCAGATCGTTCCCGTCAGCGCTCGCACGGGGAAAGGCATGGATGAGCTCCGCAGGGCGATTGAGCGATTGGTTGACGGACACGCGTCGGTTAAGACCGAGCCAGTCGGTTGTGACGTAGCGCGAGGCTGCGTCGGTTGTCAGTTTGCTGCTCGCTATGATTGGGCCGAGCAAATCGCAAACATTGCGATTCAAACTCCAGAGACGCACGGTCGCAAGACGACAAAGATCGATCAATATCTGACGCAACCCGCGATCGGAATCATTGGGTTCTTGCTGGTCATGCTAAGTGTGTTCTATCTGATCTTTTCATTGGCAGGGATTCCAATGGCGCTGATCGAAGAAGGATTTGCGTGGATTTCCGCGGCATCGGATGCACTAATTCAGCGAGTATCCCGAGTGCCAATTGCTTGGCGCATCGGAGCGTTTGTCATTTTCTTCGCAGCGTTTTCGTACGCGTTGAGGTCAATGCAATTCAAATGGGAACGCGCTCGTATCCCGATCGTAATCGTCGGTTCGGGACTTGTCGCCTTACTCCCGCTTGAGGATTTTCGAAGTCTGATGGTCGATGGCGTTATCGGTGGTGTCGGCGGAGTCATTGTGTTCTTGCCGCAAATCTGCATTTTGTTCTTCTTCATTTCATTGCTGGAAGACAGCGGATACTTGGCGCGAGCCGCGTTTGTCATGGAACGTGTTATGCGAGTTGTCGGGCTGCCAGGAAA
>JAGQPC010000865.1 GCA_020426925.1 Planctomycetales bacterium
CAGATCGAATGTCAAACGACCTCGGTCCAATACGCGAATCACGATCTTCTCACCGTCGACTGTCGGCAAGGATGAGACCCGCAAATCGATCGACTTTTTTTCGACGACCACTTGGCACCGACCGTCTTGGGGAACGTAGTGCTCGGCGATGTCCATTTTCGCCATGACTTTGATGCGAGAAACAATTGCAGGATGAATGTCGCGCCGAGGTCGTAGCATCTCTTGCAGCTGGCCGTCCAAACGAAATCGAACGTTCGAGTGTTTTTGTCCAGGTTCGATGTGGATGTCGCTTGCGTTCTTTCGCACCGCTTGCAGGATCAAGTAGTTGACCAAGTTGATGATCGGGCTACCCTCGATCATATCCTCGACCGAAGCGAGATCGACCTCGGTGATGTTTTCGCTTAGCTCGACTGCCGATTCGTCCATGTCGGCGGTGACTTCGTCGACCTCGAACCCTTCTTGATAGCACCGCTGGATCATGCGGTGGATGCCGTCGCGGAAGGCGAAAACAGGTCGAACTCGCAAGCCCGTTGCCGCCTCAACTGTGTCGATGGCGCGCAAGTCCGACGGATCGTCCATTGCCACTGTCAGCTCACCGTGTACACGAAACAGGCCGAGTACAGAAAGCTGTTTGGAGACGTCTTCTGGAATTATTTTCGCAGCCGACAGATCGACGATCCCGTCACGAAGCCGCACTCCACGGACGCCATATTGGCTCGCGGTATACGGCAGAAGCTGATCTTCTGACAACAGTCCAAGATCGAGAATCAGTTCGCCGAGTCGCAGCCCTTTCGTGTTGTCGGCGAGGATCTTACGAATCTCATCTTCGGAAATTAGGTTCGCATGAGTTAACGCTTCACCTAACCGAGACGCTGCGTTGTGAGTGGACAACCTTCTTCTGGATGGCGTCATCCAAGTGTCAGTTGCGCGAGCGTCGGCCGGTCGTTCGGTAGTCTCAAGCGCGCTCAATGTCGTTCGTCCTGATTAATGAGAGAAACTTCCGACTGCGGAGTTGGCGTTTTCAAAGATGTCGATCGTATCCGCAATCCCGGTGATCTCGAGGATGTCCTCGACTAATGGCAGCGGAGCCGAGAGTTTCAGGTCGCCGCCGCGTTCAATGAACAGGCGGTGTTGATCGGTAATTTCCTCGAGGCCTCGGCTGTCGATGAGCTCAACGCCGGCTAGATCTAACACGGCCATTGGCCGGCCGGCGACTTGCAGGCAGGGTTCCAGTGCGCTTTGAAGCTTTGCAACGGTTTCATCGTTGATCGAAACAGAAGCGTGTATAAGGTCGACCGCTCCACTTTTTCCTCGATGAAACATCTCAGGGGGCTCCTCGCGTGCGTTACACGGTTGCGGCTTCTTTCGTTTGCGAAGTTGGCGCGTCATGTTGGTCTGATCGGCCGATTGGAATTTGAACGCTGAACGTACTGCCTTCGTTCAATTCACTGGTCACCGACATCGTTCCGCCGTGGAGTTCGACCACTTCCTTCGCCAACGACAGTCCCAGGCCTGTACCGACTTCATTGCGAACGCGGCTATCGTTGCTCCTGAAGAACCGATCAAAAACGTTTGGCAGCTCTTCGTCGGTAATTCCAAAGCCAGTGTCCGTTACGGCGATCCTGAGAACTCCATCTTGGATTTGGACGTCCAAATCGACGCTGCCATGGTCCGGCGTGTACTTTGCAGCATTGCCCAAAAGGTTTACCAAAACGGCAAACATTTTGTCTTTGTCAAGCGAAACCTCTGGAAGCTTGTCGGGCCACTTGTGTTGAAACGCGATATTTTTGCTGGTCATCAGAGGCGAGACTTTTCCGATCACGTCGGCAAACAACCTTTCCAAATCGACGGTTTGCACGGCGATTCCCAGTGACCCGGCCTCCAAACTGCGCACGTCGAGCAAGTCATCAATGAACCTCGCCAAACGTGTCGCTTCAACACTAATCGTGTTGGAGAATTCCTTTTGTTGATCGATGTCGATGTCGTTCGTAAGCGCCAGCGTCTCCGCGTAGGCCTTGATGTTGGCTAGAGGAGTACGCAATTCATGCGTGGCCGCATCAACGAATTGCGCGTGCATCTTTTCCTTAAGATTGTGCTGCGTAACGTCACGAAGCGTCCACGTACAGCCGCCCATTAAGGGCGCCTTCGTCATTCGGTGAGATCGCGAAACTCGTACGTCGCGTTCTCCTCGAGTGATCTCCACGACAAACGCCTTGTCGTTTGCAGATGCCAGTGCCAATTCGAATTTCGGGTCTTGGAAAAGAGTTCGCACAGACCTCCCGGAGATCTCAGTCCTCGGCGGAATTCCAAGTAGCGATTTTGCGTTGCGATTGATGAGCGTCACCTCACCTCGACAATCCGTTACGATAACGCCGTCTTCTAAGTGGTCAATGGCAATGGCCGACACGTCGCTGTTTCGACTGTCGAGCAGGCTGTGCAGCTGACTTGCGATCTGATCAGGTGTAGACTTCGTGTTGCATCGATCGACCAATTGATTCCAACCCAGAGCAACCGCAGCACGCATGGCAATTGGGCGAAGTTCCGACAGCTCCGCGCCATTTGCAGCTGCAACGGACGCAAGTTGCTGTTCGATTTTGGACAGAGGGCCGACATCACGCGTCACCACCAAGACGCCCAGACCGACGATAGACAGTGACAATATCAGCGGAACTAACCCACCGAACGTGTTCCACTCACTTCGAAGTGTGGCTTCTTCCATTGCGATCCGAAATTCGCATGGCACGGTCGCATTGAGATCCGTCCGAAATTCGCGGATGTTGGTGCCATTTGCGTCGGTATATCGAACACCTATTCGTTCGGCGGACGAAAAATGCTTTCCGATCGGCTCCGCGAATTTGCGTTGCTTGGTGCCGTTGCTATGTGCAATGAATTCACGTTCATTCGAAATCAGAAAACAGTACGAGATTCCCGGCTCACGAGCTGCGTTTTCGACAATCTCTTGAATGCCTTCACCGTTATTTCGGCGAAGGTCCATCTTTACTTGAGATGAGGCGCGTTCCAGAGTGCCAAGGCATCGAGCCTCACGCGAAGTATTGGATGACCAGACTCGCCCCACCACGACGCCGAAGAGTGCCACAGCCAGCGCGCCAGAGCAGAACGCTAGGTAGACTCCCGCGACGCGTCTTCCGAAGGTAACGTGTTTCGACTTGCGAAGCATTCCATTCACCGTTCAATCGTCGCTCAGTCGCAACACGCGTTCGACGATTCCAGAAGCTCATCGACGACGGCAGCGATTTCTGTGGGGCTGAATGGTTTTGAAAAGACTCTGCTGATATCGAGGTTGTCAACCAGGCTCTCGATATCCAGCTCGAGCCGTTTTGCCGTCAGCAATAGAATGGGACCGTGGAAGGCGTTGTTCGTCGCGCGAATGTTCTCGCACAGTTCAATGCCGGTCATTTTCGGCATTTGATGGTCGGTAATTAGCAGATCAAAAGTCTGCTGCTGGAATGCATCCAAGGCGATCTTGCCATTGGGCGCCACCGTCACGTCGTGTCCGACACGCGTTAAATGAAATCGCAGCACGTTTGATAATGCTGCATTGTCCTCGGCTATCAGAATCTTTGCCACGAGTATCCTTCGTGAACTTGCTTGCGTAACTGCTCGTCAGCGTTGTCTCCCAACTGCTCATCTGGCCGTTGTCACGACAATGTGTGTTTACAGTTGGTCGTACGTAACAGATGAATCTGACGACAGTGCTGCACCCGAATTGACGATAAACTCTCCGGTCACTGTCGAATAAACCCATCCGTTGGTGGTTTCATCTGCCGATAACGCAGCGGCGTCGTCGCTGTAATATGAAATGCCGCGGTCGTTGCTTTTCGCTGCGCTCGCAGGAAAATCGCCTCGAAGGTAGTTCGCGAGGTCACCTGGCAAATCGTTTGATTGCCCCGGCAGCGCTCCGTTGTGGTCAGCCGTGTACAGTTCAATTGCGTTGCGAACAACTGCAAGGCTGGAACGCGTCGCATTGTCTAGTGCTCGCCCTGATGTTTCAAGAAACCTGGGAACGGCGATCGTTGCCAGAATGCCCAAGATCATGATCACAACGATGAGTTCGACAAGCGTAAAGCCATTTTTGCGTGGACGCATAATATGTTGTCCTCGTACTCCGA
>JAGQPC010000866.1 GCA_020426925.1 Planctomycetales bacterium
ATCCTCGATCTGGGTGGAAGATATAGGCCAAATGACGCCACTCGTCATCCTCAATGACACCGCCGCTCGGTTCGTCAAAGTCGACTCTTCCATAAGTAGTCGCCAGCAACGTGTTTTCATCACGTAGACCAACACCCCAACCGCGTGGCTTGAATGGAGATCCTTCCATGTCCAGCGAGAACAGACGCCGGTTGCCATCCTTCGCGCTGTTGACGTTAACCCACGCAGCGAACGTGAATCCATCGCCGTCGTTGCCTATCGATGCATAGTCCGTCCCACTGTTTGCGATTTCAAGAAAATCGCCATCGCCGTCCAAAAAGAGCGCACCAGCTCCGATCTTGGCCGACGATGAGAACCGAGCATTACCGACCGCCGTCGCATCATTGTTGAATGCCCCGATGTCGTCGCCCAACCTGGACGAGTTGTCGAACGTAAAATGAGATACGAGCGTCGCGCGAACCGGGGCGGTCGCAACTCCTGCCGACGCATCGATCACGTGTTCCATGGGAACGCCGTAGGAAATATCGTCGAGTTGCGGAGGAAACGTCGGTGAAAACTCCGAAACAATTGTGGTGGTGTCTGGTGCGACTAAAGCTAAGTACTCGCCAGGACCGGACAGGCGAAAGTTCGCGTGTAATTCCGCGCTAGTTCTGTTCTTGCCGGATGCGAATACAACAACGGCCTGTCCAGGATCAAGGCTCCGCGACGGAAATCGCCACTTGCCAAGGTCATCAGCATCATCAGTCAGGTACCAGTCCTCAAGGTCAGCCGCGGCGTCGCCTTGATTGAATATCTCGATCCAGTCGGATGACTCGCCATCAGCATCCAACTTCGTTGAGTTTCTCGCAACGAATTCCGATACGATCAGATCGGCGGCTAGCAAGCGTCTTTTTTCAAGCGTCTCAAGCGCCAGCTCAGCTTTTCGCGATTTTCTCAACACGCTTCGGCCCCGCAAAGAAGAGTGTCACGAACATTGCCGCAGCCATATTCGCAAAGCAGCATCTTACTTGTTTCGTACTGCGAACCAACCGTTGTCGACCGCAACCCTCGGTACTGGCATTGACCTTACGTCGACTTTGCGTGCGATAAGATGTCTTATCCATGCAAGATAAAAAGCTCGGCGGATGATGCGCCCGAGGCGATTGGTTGCCCGCAGAACTGCGAGCTTTGAAGTCAATTTCTAAGCCTTTGGCTACTTCATCGTTTGCCACGGGGCCGGATTGGGTGCCACTGCTGGCTTGTCCAGCAGTGCCGCGATGAGACAATGCAGGAATGCCTCATCGTCGTAAAACCATCAAGCATATCGAAGATTATCCAGCGGTCCACAAGCTGACGTTTGCCTCAAGCCATCCAAGCAGCCATCAACTGCATTCAACTGAACCTGTTCGTAGAAAACCTTTGCCAAAGGGCGATCGAGTGGAAGTGGTCAAGTGCAAGGTTCTACCTCGAACCCGAGGCCGAAGTGGAACCGGACTTGCTTCGCATTGACGGATTAAAATCTCAGTTGTTCGATTGACCGACGCATCAAGCACTGCTGGACAAGCCAGCAGTGGCACCAGTGGCACCCAAACAGGTCCTCCTGACAGTGCCACCCTGCCGTTCATGGTTGGACAGAGGATTTGACCATGGGCTCAATAAACCGCTGCGGAGTGCTCTCTTGAACCTCTACTCACTCCCCCGTGATGTCAAATTCTTTATGGTTCTGCATCGTCCGGTCGGACGACCGGATTCCCAGCGTCTTGGTCGTGCGAATCGCCGGCCGGGTACGCCCAGTTACCGCCCGTCTTTGAGGGACGTAGCTCTAGCGTGTACGCGAAGCAACCGTCGTCCCACTCTATTTCGCCGTCGCCAACGACGATGTCTTCGAAATACGGATAGGATTCTTGAAACACGCGTTGCGCCTTGTACAGAGTAAGTTCCAGCCCGGAGTCATCCTCAAGTACGATCTTCGATGTGCTTGGGTCCAGAAACGGAAGCCCGACGGATTCGCTGACGCATTCGCATCGAATGGTGCCAACCGACGTTTCATAGCTCTCTTGTCGGATGACCTTGTAGTGGTAGCCAGTCTTGATGTGTTGAACGTAACGACCGAGCGCAAAAGCAGCACTAGAGGTCATGGCAACGACGGCAAGCCAAATTGCAGTTCGTCGGCTCATTGTCAGCACCTACACGCAGAACGGTTGCGATAGCCGAGCGCGGAAGTCAATTGTCCATTTCGAAGTCGCCCGGCCACCGCAATTTTACTTGATCGCACGGTTTCGTCGCGATTATCAATGAGCGTTAAGTTTTCGCAGCAGTCGATCCGCTTTGTTCTTGAACGAGCCGTAGATCGAACTATCCGCATCATATCATTCTTGTCGAGCGGTAGAGTGGCACCCGAGCGAAAAACTAGAATGCAACCTGACGATGCCGAGAGCGAACGAAGAATTCTTGTCACACAGTCGCGAAACCTGCAAAAGCGATGTCGAAAATCGGGCCTGTAACGAATATGACAGCGACAACCTGGTGATCAACGATTTCTGCACGGTTATTTACCATTTCTGCACGGTTATGAATCGTTTCTGAGCGGTCATCTATCATTTCTGCTCGGTTATGAATCGTTTCTGCACGGTCATCTACCATTTCTGCTCGGTTATTTACGGTTTCTGCACAGTTATGAATCGTTTCCGTGTTGCCGAATATGATTTCCGTGCAGTCACCGATGATTTCGTCGCGGTTATTAGTTGTCGCGGATCGGTCATGCCCCACATAGGGGCGTCCATCGGTGATTTCTTTTCGGCTCGTCGTCAACGCTCGGGTGCCACTGCTGGCTTGTCCAGCAGTGCCGTGACGAGAGACGATGCACGAATCCCTCATCGTAAGAGCATCAAGCAAATCGAAGATTATCCAGCGGTCCACGAGCTGACGTTTACCACAAGCCATACAAGCAGCAGTCAACTACATTCACCTGAACCCCGTTCGGAGAAACCTTTGCCAAAGGGCGATCGAGTGGAAGTGGTCAAGTGCAAGGTTCTACCTCGAACCCGAAGTGGAACCGGACTTGCCTCGCATTGACGGATTGAAATCTCAGTCGTTCGATTGACCGACACATCAAGCACTGCTGGGCAAGCCAGCAGTGGCACCCGAGCGTTTGTCTTTATGCCCGAGCATTTGCTCGTACTGCCGACGACGGAAGAAAGTCGAGTGTCGGGGTTGCTCAAGGCAATTAAACGTCCGTACTCCTACAGGATCAAACAGTTGCTCGTTGAAAAGAAAAGCCGTCTGCTCTACGGTTCCTCGTGGACGCCGGGCAAGCCCTCAAGTTCAAGACAGAATTGAGATACATCCTGAGCTATTCCAAAATCATAGCTCGAAAAATACTTGTCCAGTAGCCTGTGATAGTCCTGAAGAGCAGCGGTAACGCCGTCTTCCCCTAAGTGTTTTGAACTGTAGAGTGATTGCAACGCTCGATCCGGCGTGTGCCCGTCGGTGATATTGTAGAGCAACCCCAGCGGCAGAGTTCCCCGGACTTCTCCACCATCGAGTAAAGTCTGGAGCCACCCACCTTCAATCCTACTGTTCAGTGGCTCCCATCTGTGCGTATGGCCGGGAATTTCAGACGAAACCCAATGAGAAATGTCGTTCTCTGTAACTCGTTCGACTATGTGAAACCGCCACCAGTACCGAGAGTGTAAAGAGGCCGTGCAATAGGGACAAATTGCATTGACGACGGCACCGTGGGGTGCAAGCCAGACGGAAACTGCCAGGGGAATCACGCATGTCGCGACTATTACGAATGCTGTCTTCCGTGGATTGAGCGACGGAATGCGTTGCTTCTGACACGGCGCGCAACGTCCATTTCGATCGTCCGCAGTGCTCTGCAGTATGGAGCAACCACAATCGATGCATTCTGTTTTAGGTTCACTCATGGCAGAACTATCTTCTTATTCCAGCTCCCCGTTTATGGGGCAATCACGTAATCC
>JAGQPC010000867.1 GCA_020426925.1 Planctomycetales bacterium
TTCTTGTATTTCTTGCCGCTACCGCAGGGACATGGATCGTTGCGCCCGACTTTGGCTCCAACACGAATAGTGCCAGGTCCCGTCGTTGCGTGGTCACGCAATGTAAAGTGAGGGCGTGGTACCACGGACGATATTTCGGGAGGCTTGCCGGGATGTGATGGCTCCTCTCGAAATGATGCCCACCAACTCAGGTCGTCAATCGTGTCGCTTATTCCAGTAGGACAACAGTTCCCAAAAGTGCGGTCCAACGTCTCGCTAGGAGAGGCGATTTCGGATTCAATCGATTCAAGACTCACAACCGACTCATCGACAAGCCCACGCTCAAACGCTACGCGGATTGTTTCCAATGCGTCTTCAGCAGCTAAATCGCCTAACTCGCACACCAGTGGCGTGATTAAATCGTGATCGTCGTCGCGGATGCACACCTGTAACTGGTGCAGTAGCGAATTGATCGCTTGCTGACGATCGATCGTCTTGTCACGTACAAGGTTGATGTACGTATGCATTACCGACCATCGCTGGAACATATCTATGTTTCGGTCAGCAATGATTTCATCAATGATCGAAATGTCGCCTCGCGAACAGACCGCGAGAATCGAACCTGCCAGGTCGTGCGCGCCGTCGCCTAGCACTTGTTCTGTCAAAGTTCCAGGAAGGCGAAACAAGTCCAACAGAACTGGATACGCTTCTTCGATTTCCATTTCGACAAGCAGGAAGACCGCGAAGAACGATGCCTCTTCGTCGAGTTCTTTCCTGTCGCGCACTGTTGACATTGCATTTTCTAGCGACGCAATCAGGTACGGGACCAGAATATCGCGATGTGCCCGCACTTCTTTGATCGCCTCCACTGGGAGCTTCCTTCCTGCCGAATCAAGCTCCGACATAATCCGCTCAGCTTCCGACTCGAAGCAAAGTCGAACTGCAGCTTGAATGCGGGACAGGATGTCCGCTGCGGCGGAATTGCTAAGTCTCTCGTAGGCGTCAAGTGTCTCGATTCTGTGGTCGGCCAAAATGACGTTTACCGGAGCCAACTGGCGCTCGAATTCCTGCTTCTTGGCCGGCGCTAGATCAGAAAACGTGAGCCCAGATAGCTCAGAAAGAGCCGGCGATACTCGCTGCCAAGCTGGGAGTGAAGAATCCTCGACGATTTCCAGTGTGGCTTGGGCTTTATCTATGATGTCAGACATTGTTTTTTCCTGTTTTTCGCCGTCGAGACCGTTCCGTCAAACCCAACATTGTCGCAATCGTCAAAGCTGTGAGAAGCCCAGTGGCACCACGGGCAATCATTTCGGCGCGTATCGAATTTTGCCGCGGCGAGATCCGCCATTTTGGCGACGTTAGAAGGCTCCCGTTGAATCGGTGAACAGAACTCATTCGTTACTGCGGGCGATGTTTTCGGTATCTTTCAATTACTTCGTCGATAGTCGACTCTTCCCACTTGTCCCGGGCTTCATCCTGTCGTTTCGCAATGCATGCTCTGATTTTCGCTTCCTTGAGACGTTGAGCTAAAACCACGATGCGTGATTCGCTGTCGTTGTGTTTGATTGCTCCAATTAGGGACCGCTCACACTTCGTTGCGATACGGTCATTCTTGTTTCCGTCAGGAATGTAGTTGGACATCGGACACCATAAAACGTCAAATCGATGAACTGAGCCTGCCGGGGATTTGTGAGGTCACGTGGCATTTATTTAAATCGCATTACCGACCTCTACCGATTCGCATCTCTTTCCTGTTTCAACTTGCGCAAGTATTCGTACATATTGAACCGTTCGGGAAACGAGACGTTTTTCGATTTCGCCCAAGCTTCCCACGTGGCGATCATTTCATCGCGTCTTGAAATCTCGGTCTCTGCGCAATCTTTCATTTCGGTGCGGTCGTTGGCGATGTTGTATAGCTCCCATGGCTTTTTGTATTCGCGGACCAGCTTCCAATCGCCCGAACGCATTGCAGCGTTCCCTTCGTGCTCCCAGAAAATCGGTTGCGTGTGAACTGGACGTTCAGTACCTCGCAATCGGGCGACCAGCGATACTCCTTCGCACGGAGGTACATCAGCTGGATAGCCTGATCGCGAAAGTTCAACACAGGTCGCCATGAAGTCAGGCAGATACGCGAACTCGCGAACAAACTTGCCTCGGTTTTCCTGAGGAATTCCGTTGGGCCAATGGGCGATCATTGGTGTGCACGCGCCGCCTTCGTGCACAAAGTGTTTGTACAAGCGAAACGGAGTGTTACTCGCGTTCGCCCACGCAAGCCCGCAACGCACACCGTCTGTTGTTTCCAGCGGAGGATCTTTGACCATCGCTTCATCGCCATGACCAAGCATCCCGCCTTCCTGACATGCTCCGTTATCGGACAGGAAGAAAATGACGGTATTGTCGAGCTCGTCAATGTTATTCAGAAACGTGACGAACTTTCCGATGTTTTGATCGATCGAATCGATGCATCCTGCATACGCCGCCATGACGGCGTCCAGTCTTTCGCGTTGCTTGTCCGTCAGCGAATCCCAAGCTGGTCCAACGTGCGGCGCGGGAACAATGTCGTCATCAAAGACTCCAAGCTCTTTCTGCCTAGCCAAACGCGTTTTCATCAACGCCTCCCAGCCATCTTTGTACTTGCCCTTGTACTTCAGATAGTCTTCCCATTTCGCGTTAAGCGGCCAATGAGGAGCGTTGTACGCCAGATACAAAAAGAACGGTTTGTCCTCTCGCTTTTTGGCATCCGTGATGAACGTGCACGCCTGGTCCGTGAAAGTGTCAGTCGTGTAAAACTCTGGCCCTGTGGTGACGGCCGCATTGTTTAGCGTTATTGCTCGGTCGCCACCTGGTTTGAAATAGTTGAACGCACCGCTGAGGCCTCCGTAGTATCTGTCGAAACCTCGCTGAAGCGGCCAACACTCTTCGCGA
>JAGQPC010000868.1 GCA_020426925.1 Planctomycetales bacterium
CATCGTCGCCGACGAAATGGCCGACTTGATGATGACTTCGGGCAAAGAGGTCGAGCAACACATTATTCGACTGGCACAAAAAAGTCGTGCTGTTGGAATTCACCTGATCTTAGCGACGCAAAAACCGACGGTCGATGTCATCACTGGTTTGATTAAATCAAACTTGCCCGCGCGGCTTTGTTTCCAGGTTGCAAGCAAGCAAGACAGCCGTGTCGTGCTGGACGAAAATGGAGCCGACAAGCTGCTCGGCAACGGAGACATGTTGTTTTTGTCTCCCGGAACAAGCGCCGTTACTCGCGGACAAGGCACGTATCTCGACGACAGTGAAATCATCAAACTGGTGGAATCGGTTAGCACCGGCGAGCAGCACTTCGTCAATGAACTTGTGCATTTAAAGGTTGAGGATTCGGACGGAGCGGACGGCCCAGGAGCTCGCAAGGAAGACCCGTTGTACGACAGTGCCGTGGAAGTCGTCATTCGCGAAGGGCGAGGCAGTATCTCGCTGTTACAGCGTGTGCTCGGAATCGGATACGGTCGAGCTGCTCGCATGATCGACTGGATGGCCGAAGACGGCGTCGTTGGAACGTACAGCGGTCAACGGTCTCGTGAAGTCGTGATGACGATGGCCGATTGGGAAGCGAAATGCAATGGTGACGAAGTGGCTGGCAATGAAGATGATGGCGATGACGACGACTACGAACCTGATCCAACGCCACCGAAGCCGCAGCCATCGTCACGTCCTAAACAGATGACTCCGAGCATGAAGCGAAAACCAACCGCTTCGCCCGAAAAGATTCTGTCGATCAACAACTATCGCGAAGACGAGGCAACTGTCATTAAGCCTACGACAGCGACTGTGGTTGGTCTCATTGATTCGGACCTCGACAGTGATCCTGACGCCGACGAAGAAGCGGAACAACCAATCTCGCGACCGCGAGTCCGATCTGAAGAGGACTCGGCGCCATCTTCATCCGATGTCGAATACGAATACGTCGACGATGATGAAGATCTAGACGACGAGTATGAGTACGAAGGCGAAGGGGACGACGCCGAGGAAGACGAATACGAGTATGACGAAGAGGCATACGACGACGGCGAAGAATATGAAGACGTCGACGAAGACGAGCTAGAAGCGGAAAGTGCGTGAACGTGGGGTAAGCTTCCAGCTTGCCATTCGGCAGGTTAGGCTGCACGTTTGTCTCTTGTACGCAAGCTGGAAGCTTACGCCACGTCTTCAAGATCGGGATCAACCGGCCAGACGACGGTGCCGGTTTGATGGTCTCGGATTTCAGTGTCGGCGTCGTTGATCTTGCCGAGAAACTTTGGAGGGATTCGGCAATGAATGGACACTCGTTCGCCATCGAAGTTTCGAGAAAACACTTCTCCGTGCGCCGCCAAGTAAGCCATTAGCCTGCCGTTGCTCACAGGTGTTTCAATCACGACATCGCGAAACGTTCGACTGAGCGCATCGCTGACTTTGTGTGCAAGCTGTTCGGTTCCTTCGCCGGTGATACTGCTTACCGGAATGCCGTTTGGGTATCGACTGAGGATCGATTCCAATCGAGCTCGGTTAGGAAGCTTGTCGATCTTGTTGATAACGAGCAGTGTGTCTTTCTCGTCGATGTCGAGTTCTTCCAGTACCTTGAAGACGGCTGAAATCTGCTCCAGCACGTTAGGGTTCGACGCGTCGCAAACGTGCAACAACAAATCTGTTTGGTGTGCTTCTTCCAACGTCGCTTTGAAGCTTGCGATCAACCGGTGAGGCAAGTCACGAATGAACCCGACCGTGTCGCTCAGTAACACAGGGCCCCAATTAGGAAGTTGCCAGCGACGCGTTCGCGTGTCGAGTGTTGCGAACAATTGATCCGCAGCGAGTACACCAGCTCCAGTGAGCCGATTCATCAACGTGCTCTTTCCCGCGTTGGTGTAACCAACCAACGAGACCGTCATTTGATCAGTCCGCGCGGCAACTTGGCGTTCTTTTCGTTTTTCGATTTTGCCAAGTTCAGTGCGTAGATCGTGAATTCGTTTTTCAACGAGACGGCGGTCGACTTCCAACTGCTTTTCACCCGGTCCACGCATCCCGATTCCCATTTTCAATCGAGACAAGTGAGTCCACATTCGCTTTAGGCGAGGTAGCGAGTATTCAAGCTGCGCGAGCTCGACGGCCAACCGCGACTCATACGTTTTGGCATGCGACGCAAAGATGTCCAGAATGAGTTCGGTGCGATCAAGAACTTTGACGCCAGTTGTTTTTTCTAGAGATCGAACTTGGCTAGGTGCGAGGTCATTGTCAAAAACGACGACATCGGCTTCGGTTGACTCGACCAGCAATTGCAACTCTTCAGTCTTACCTTTTCCGAGATAGTAGTTGACGTCAGGGTGTTCTCGCTTCTGCACGAGTTTCGCAACTGGAATTCCCTGGGCCGCTTCGACCAAACCTTCCAATTCATCAAGGTCGTCGAATCGATCTGCGTTTTCAGGGAGCACAACGCCGACCAAAACGGCGCGTTCACTGACCACGCTTTGTGAGCGTTCACGTTCTGCTGTCACGTTTGAGCCGAACCTCCGAAGGATTAACGATTCTGTCAACTGTTGCCTCCTATTCTAAACAGTGGGGTCCAGCGACACAGTCCCACAATGGAAAGTTCGTCTGATCGGCTAATTTCTCAGATCTTTTTGCGACAAGACGTCGCAAAACTTCTAAACCAACTTGGCTTGATTTTGAAACAGACAGTGGACGCAGTGGCAGGTTCGGATTGCAATTGATGTTTGGAAATGCCCCATCCGTTCTGATTCGCTGTCGCCATCTGAATTTTTGTGGGAATTTACGGCAACTAGCCCTTTCCAGATTCGTGATTTGGACGTACTTTTCCGGGTTCAGCCCGCTATCATTCAGTGGCCAATTTGTTGCGTTCCGTACTTCGAGACACGTTGACGACTCATGCCTTTCCCGCTCAGCCAAGACGCTATTACCGCGATGATAATCACGGTCAGCGTTTTCGCGTTGCTGCAGCTCCGACGTCGAGCACCCGTCGACGTTCTGTTCCTCGGGGCAATGCTGGCATTAGTCGTTCTGGGTGTACTAAAGCCTGAGGCAGCACTTGCAGGGTTCTCTGCCAATGCTCCACTGACGATTGCTGGGTTGTTAGTTGTGGCAGCCGGGCTGCAAAACACTGGCGTGATCGATTGGCTTGGCAGAAAGATGCTGGGAGCCGCATCAACAGAATCGGCCGCATTACGACGGCTGGCTGTATCTCTTGTGATAGTTTCTGCGTTTTTACTGAACACTGCATTAGTCGTGATGGCAATGCCCTTTGTGGCCGATTGGTGCCGCCGCCGCAACGTATCGCCATCGAAGTTAATGATACCTGTCAGTTATCTTACGATGCTGGGCGGAGTTTGCACGCTCGTCGGTACGAGCACGACACTCATTGTGAATCAGATTTTGGAAGATCACCAAAAATTGGACCCAACGATCTCACCGCTGGGTCTGTTCGACATTACCTGGGTCGGTGTGCCTGTAGCCATTGTCGGAACAGTGTTTCTGGTGTTGTTCGGCAGCAAGCTGCTTCCCAATCGAACCGATCTACTGGAACGGTTTGGAGATGAGCGTCGTGAGTATCTGGTCGAGCTGTTGGTTCAACCAGAATGTTCACTCAATGGGCAAACCGTGGAACAGGCACAACTTCGTCACCTTCCGGGATTGTATTTGATCGAGATCATCCGCGATCGCGATACATCGATTACTCCAGTGGCGCCAAATCACATGATCTTGGCTGGTGACCGTCTGATCTTCACTGGGATTCTCAGCACGATAGTCGACCTGGAAAAAATCCCTGGCTTGGTACCAATTGAAGAAGTTCACGTTCCGCAGAGCACTCGACGCATGGCAGAAGCAGTCCTGTCGCGATCGTCACCGCTGATCGGAGTGCCGGTTCGCGACTCCAACTTCCGCCAGCGTTACGATGCCGCGATCATCGCAGTGCATCGAAACGGAGAGCGGGTAACGTCGAAAGTGGGCGACATCGTGTTGGAGCCGGGCGACACTCTGCTGCTGCAAACGCGAAGCAACTTTGTCCAGGAGCATCGCAACAACCCGGCGTTCTACCTGGTAAGTGGCGTCGAAGGCTATTCGCCTCGACGCGCAAACAAAGCGTGGATCGCGGCTGGATTGGCGTTGATACTTCTTGCGTGGCTGATTTTGGGAAATACATCAGCATTCAAGCATTTCGAAGTGCTGAATTCGACGTCCATTGCCGCGTTGTCCATCGCTCTGGCAATGGTTCTGACGCGTTGTGTCTCTGTGACAGATGCGCGATCAGC
>JAGQPC010000869.1 GCA_020426925.1 Planctomycetales bacterium
ACAGTCGGGACTACGAGCACAAATGTCCTGTCTTTCGGAAGAGTTATGAATGCAAATAATCGTCGATTTGGTCAGCCTTGCGAACTAAGTAAGGAACATGGGGTTCCGCGTGCTCCAAAAAGCGGCTAACCATTTTTAGTTGCTCCTCGAAAGACTCGCAGAACTTCTTGTGTTCTTGATCACGCCACGTTGCGGAAAGTGCGGTCAGCTCGTTGTTGAGCCACGTAAAACGATCACGCAGATCGGTGTTGAACTTTTTTAGATGCTTCGCAAATTGGCGAAGTTCTTCGGGGTCGACGACGGCTTGCGGCATGGGAAGATCCGTTCGTTGGTGGTGCAGTACGAGCGATAAGTATGGCTTGCATCCATTATACGCTGACTGTCGTTTCTTCCGTCAAACAAACATGGCCGATCACCCTGCATCGGCACGAATCAACGCCTGTTAACGTGTCGACGGGCTCGTAGCCGATGTCGTAAGCTACATAATCGCTGCAACCGTGTTTTTGGCCGATCAACCCTGCTTCGGTAACGACAAACCGACTGCTGATTATGACGATTAGTGACGATCCTGCTCTAAGGCGACAACTCTGCGTTGCGCTCGTAACATGCCACACGCTGACGAACTGAGAAAATGACAAACAAGAAACACTCCGCCGTTTTGATTCCCGGTGACGGTATCGGGCCTGAGGTAAGTTCCGCCGTAATACGAGTCTTTGAAGCAGTCGATGCTCCAATTCAATGGGCAGAGCATCTTGCGGGAATCGCGGCGCTGGACGCTGGTGATGATGTGCTTCCGAATTCTACTGTCGAGGCAATTAGCGCCGCCGGAGTCGCGTTGAAAGGACCGTGCACGACGCCGGTTGGCGAAGGTTTTACTTCGGTGAACGTTCAACTGCGGAAGCGGTTGAATCTCTACGCGGCGGTTCGCCCAGTTCGGAATCTGAATGGCGTGTCGACTCGGTTCGATGGCGTCGACCTGGTCATTCTGCGCGAGAATACGGAGGGCTTGTACAGCGGGGTCGAAAATCAAGTGACCGACGATGTCGTGATGAGCATGAAGGTTGCGACCGAAACAGCTTGTAGTCGCATGGCACGATGGGCGTTCCGATACGCGACGCAACGAAAGCGAAAGAAGATCACCGTATTTCACAAAGCCAACATCATGAAGATGACAGACGGGCTGTTTCTGCGGTGTGCTCGTCAGGTTCACCAACGGGACTATCCAAACATTGAATATGACGAAGTCATCATTGACGCAGGTTGCATGAAACTAGTCCAAGATCCCACTCAGTTCGACGTGCTGCTACTGGAAAACCTTTACGGCGACGTCGTTAGTGATCTGTGTGCGGGACTTGTTGGAGGACTTGGCGTTGTTCCCGGAGCGAACATCGGCGACGAGTGTGCTGTGTTTGAAGCTGTTCACGGTTCGGCTCCGGACATTGCGGGGAAGGGAATCGCAAATCCGCTCGCGCTGATCATGTCGTCGGTGATGATGCTGAACTATATCGCCGACCAACGAGGAGACGAACGGTGTCGTGCCGCGGCGGCCAAAATCAAAACCGCTTACGACAAAACGCTGGACGATGGGCAAAAGACTCGCGATCTTGGCGGTGAGCTCGGAACGAATGAGTTCACCGATGCGTTAATTGATCGGATCTGATCGGCATTATCGTAGTATGGGGCAAACGTCAAACCACTCACGGTCGTGAGACTGCATCCATTCGTTGCATTTTTCCGGTCCCCAGAGTCCAGTTGGGTACGTTTCCAGCGGCGGAGCGTTCGGCGTCTGCCAAGCGTCGATGATCGGGTCAACGATCTTCCATGCCAGCTCGACTTCGTCGCTTCGCGCGAACAGACTGGCGTCGCCCTCTGCCGCGTCAAGCAATAGCCGTTCGTACGCTTCAGGCATCGATCCCTGGAATTCTCGAGTAAAGCTGAAATCCAGATCGGTCATACGAACTTGCATTCCTGCATCCGGTACCTTCGTCTGAAAGTGCAACTGAATCCCTTCGGCAGGCTGAATTTGTATGACCAGCCTATTTGACAAACTGTTCCGTCGATCGTCTTTGCCAAACAGCAGGTGGGGAGGATCGCGGAATTGGACAACGATCTGAGTCGTTCGACATGACATTCCTTTGCCGCTGCGAAGATAGAACGGGACACCTTGCCACCGCCAGTTGTCGATCCACAGTCTCATCGCAGCAAACGTTGCCGTTTGGCTGCCTGACGGCACGTCCGGTTCGTCTAGATATCCGTCATACTGGCCGCGAACTGTTTGCGAGCATATCTCTTCGACGCCGATTGGCCGAACCGCTTGGAGAACCTTTACTTTTTCATTGCGGACGTATTCGGCGTTGTATTTTGCCGGCGCTTCCATCGCCGTGATCATCAGCAGTTGAAACAAGTGATTCTGAATCATGTCTCGCAACACGCCTGACGTATCGTAGTAGCCAGCCCGCGTGCCGACGGTGACTTCTTCGGCGACGGTGATTTGAATGTGGTCGACGTAGTTGCGGTTCCATATCGGTTCAAAAATGCTGTTCGCAAAACGCAAAACGAACATATTTTGAACGGTCTCTTTTCCCAAGTAGTGATCGATTCGGTAGACCTGATCTTCGCGGAATACGGAATGCAGCGACTTGTTCAGCTGCTGTGATGACGCGAGATCTGTGCCAAACGGTTTTTCGATTACGATTCGTCGTTTGCCGTTCGACTCATCCGCCATATTCGCATAGCCTAAGTTAGCGACCGCGGTTTCGTACAGTTTTGGCGACGTGGAAAGATAATAGACGCGGTCCGCATTCTGCGAAGATTCGATTTCCGCAACCGCACGATCGATTCGGCAAAAATCATCTGCATCAGTGATGTCCGTGCTGCGGTAATGAACCAGCTTCGCAAACTCGTCCCACGAGTTCTGGTCGAAGCCGTCGCGTGCGAACTGTGCAGTCGATTCTGCAAGCATCACTCGCCAATCGTCATCGGTCATGTCGGTCCGAGAAAGACCGACGATATGAGTGTCGCGAGGTAAGCGAGCTTTGCGATGCAGCTGGTATAGTGCCGGGATCAGCTTTCGGCGAGTCAGATCACCAGATGCCCCATAAATTAGGAACGAACAAGCCATTGTCGTCTCCATCGTGACGGCGCGTTTGAAGTCCGTAGTAAGTCTTGCGAAAGATCGTTGCAGCAGGGGAAGTTTGGCAGCTTCCACAACCTAAAATAGAGTCGCGCGTGGCGACCCTACTAACCGTTCTATAAAGGTACGTCACTTCACAGCGTAGCAGCAGCTAAACGCCACTGAAGGCGGAAAATCCACCGTCGACAGGGATTACCGTACCTGTCACAAAGCTGGACGCAGGAGACAGGAGCCACACCAACGTACCGGACAGTTCATCGGGATTACCGAAGCGTTTCATCGGAGTTTGGTTAATCACAGTTTGGCCGCGTTCGGTATACCCGCCTGTTTCCTTGTCGGTCAAAAGGTAGCGGTTTTGTTCTGTCAGAAAGAATCCAGGAGCGATCGCGTTGACTCGAACTTTCTCGCCGAAATTCTGGCACATGTAGATGCTGAGCCAATTTGTAAAATTAGACACAGCTGCTTTTGCTGCCGAGTACCCGACCACCTTGGTAAGCGGGCGGAGAGCCGCCATCGACGAAATGTTGACGATCGAGCCGTGACCTTGATCACCGATCAACTTGCCGAAGACCTGGCACGGCAGGATCGTTCCGTTCAGATTCAAGTCGACGACCCAATTCAATGCTTCAGGCGACAATTCGAAAAACGACTTGTCCGGTGTCGCGGTCGCATCTGGATGATTTCCGCCGGCGCAGTTGATCAAGAAGTCGACATTTCCGAATTCGGTTACTACTTTTTCGCATGCGGCTTCGCACGAGTCTGATTTCATGACGTCGACGGTAACTGCGACCGCTGATCCGCCGTCATTTCTGATGTCGCTAACGGCCGCATTCGCCTTTTCTTCACTGCGGCCCAGCACCGCGACGTTTACGCCGCGTCGGCCCAGCTCGCGTGCCATCGCTCCGCCCAGAATTCCGGTTCCACCGGTAACGACGGCGGTCTTGCCACTGATATCAAATAGTTTGTCAGTCATGAGTTTCACTTTACGAAAGAAGCCGCGCGGAAGCGCGGCGAAATGGATTTCGATTCAGATACCGTGAGTCGTTCGACTACGCGGTGTTGCCGGTGACCACATGTGCTACGCAGGATCTCGTCGCTCATTGAGCCATTCGGTATGGAACGGGCCACCTTCCTTGTCATCGACGCGTTCGTAAGTGTGAGCTCCGAAATAATCGCGTTGCGCTTGGAGAAGGTTGGCAGGCAATCGCTCCAGGCGGAATCCGTCGTAGTAGGCCAGAGCCGTCGTGAATGCTGGAACCGGAATGCCGTACTCGATCGCCTTGATGACGACGTCTCGCCAGGCTGCTTGTGCGTTGTGGACCGCGTCGCGGAAGTACGGAGCGAGCAGCAGGTTCTCGAGATTTGCGTCTGCGTCAAACGCTTCTTTGATGCGGTCGAGGAACACCGCGCGGATGATGCAGCCACCTCGCCATAGCATTGCACACTCGCCATAGTTCAAAGGCCAATCGTGCTCGGCTGCGGCAGCTTGCAGCTGAACGAACCCTTGTGCATAGCTGACGATTTTTGACGCGTACAGTGCCTGCCTGACGGATTCGACAAACGCAGGGCGGTTTTCGGCCGATACTTGCGGCCGTTCTGGAGGACCCTCGAGGGTTTTGCTTGCGCGAACTCGTGAATCCTTCATGGCCGAAAGACAGCGAGCATATACTGCTTCCGTGACCAGAGTGCTTGGAACGCCAAGGTCGAGCGCAAGCTGGCTCATCCACTTCCCTGTGCCCTTCGCACCGGCGCGGTCCATGATCAAATCGACCATGTCCTGACCAGTGTCGGGATCTTTCACGCTGAAGATGTCTCGAGTGATTTCGATCAGGTAGCTTTCGAGATCGCCTCGATTCCATTCGGCGAACACGTCGTACATTTCTTCGTTCGTAAGTCCTGCTGCATGCTTGAGCAAGAAGTAGGCTTCGCAGATGAGCTGCATG
>JAGQPC010000870.1 GCA_020426925.1 Planctomycetales bacterium
CCCATCAGGACTCTACATGAACACGGAAGACGAAGGGTGGTTCGTCAGCGGCTTGTTGATGTCTAAGCACAATCCAAACTAAAACACCGACGCTACAGATTAAAGTCAAGGTTCGGTTGCCTCCGCGACCAGCTTTGCGTGTTGTGCGACTCGGACCCGAGGTGTGCCGTACTTTTCCCAATCGGCGATGTCAGCAGATAATTCTGCAAGCCGGGAGCGAAAGGGCTGAATTCGCTGCTTCGTGTCGGCAAGCACGACGCCGACACCGTCGCTTGCCGCGTCTGCCCCAGTGATGCGTTTGGTCAGTTCAGCAATGGATTCGTCGAGATGAGATAGTCTTTCTGGCTTTCCATTCGTCGTTTCGGCCAGACCGTCTCGTTCTGCTTGAAGTGTTGCTCGCCACTGAACCAAGTCTGTCGTTCCAGCAGCCAACGCGGACTCAGCGTCACTGATCAAAGCGTTCATCCACGCGACCTGTCGCTCAATCTTAGCGCACGTTCGCTTGACGGGACGGAGTAGTGTCTCACGCTGAACGCGAGCCTCAACAACGACGTCGCTAAAGTATTCGTCGACAATTTCGTTGAGGATCGTCGTAGCCTCTTCCGGATCGTCACAGCGAAATTGTACGTAGATCTTCGTGCAGTCGTCCGAAACGCGACTGCTAATTGACTCGGCCATTGCAGCGACAGGGTCTTTTTGTTCCGCAACGAATCTGGTCCGAGCAATCACGGCATCGTCGACGGCACGTCTCATTAAGAATTCGCTGATAATGATTTTCCGTTGGGAATGGGAGTAGTTCTGAAACTCTTCTTCGGGCATCCCATCGGGACGCTCGACCGATAACACAAGCTCGGCAGTGACGGTGCTTTTGCCGAATCGTCCAATCGTAAAGACACCTAGCAGTACGACCAGGCCACACAGCACAATCGCGGTTACGATCAACTTCGTGTTTAGCTTCTGGGCCGATCTATTCGACATGCGAAGTCAACCTTCTCACTTCGGTTTCGTGGCGTTGCTGGTCATTGCGGACGATTGGCTCGAAATTTCATTCGATGCCAAATCCACAGAGTTCCCTGTAGTGAAAGGTATTTTAGGATCGACATTCAATTGTCGCTACTTCAGTACAGACGTAATCCATTTGGATGTCAAATCGTTCGGCCTGAATGCAGTCGAATACCTGGCATTCATACGCCAGTCCGATTTTCGTGACGTCAGAATTTGCCAACAATCGATCGTAGAATCCCGCTCCGTATCCGAGCCGGTTGCCTTCCCGGTCAAACGCGACTCCCGGTACTAAGATCGCATCAATTGTGCTGATCATTACGCTTCGCTCGAGATCTTGCTTGAGACGATCGTTTGGTTCGAGTATTCCAAAACGCCCAACAGCCAGCTCGTCGAAAGAATCCAGTCGAACCAGCCTCAAATCGTCGCCGTCACAATACGGTAGAGAAATCTCTCGATTGCCGCTTCGCAGCTCGGCCGTCAGCGCCTCCTGCGTCCGCACTTCGTCTCGAACGTCGACGTAGAACGCGATTCGATCCGCGTTGGCAAAAACAGAAAGGGCGCTGACGCGTTTAAACACCGCGTGGCTTCGTCCTTCCTTTTCAGAAAGATCAGCCCGAGCCTGTTTTGCCGCCGCGCGAATTTCGTGTTTGGAGCGCAACGTCCTGTTTATCCCAAACTTGATAGGAAGGATCAGAATGACTTCGTTGGTGAGTACGGAGTGTCAGTGCGGAATTGCCTGATGGGCGGTGGCGAGAAGCGACTTCGGTCTGACTTTTTACGCTGGAGTTCCGCATCTAATGCAGACTGCAAAGACTTGATCGAATCTTCAACCACTGAACGATAGTCCTCAGACGCGGTGGTCAGATCTCTGGTTCGTAACGTTCGCAGTGCCTCGCGTTTTTCGGAACGCTGCAATTGCGGGATTTTTTGTAGCAAAGCCACAGCAGCCGGCAAAGCCAAGTCTTCATCGAGTGAGCGAAGTGCTGCATTGAGCGTTGTTGATGGGCTCTCTGCAAGGCTCAATGCCAGCTCCAATGCCTCGCCGTCACCTGACATGCCTCGCTCATTAAGAATTTCGGCAACGCGATTGGGCAGATTGGCTTGCTTCCCGATGTACCGATCGCGAAGCGCGGTAATGCGCTGAAAATGAGGCGCCGATGGCGACACACCAACACCAATATTCCTCGACGCAAACGCCGCCAAAGATGGATCGCCCGTCTGTCGCAATATGCTGAGCACCTTAC
>JAGQPC010000871.1 GCA_020426925.1 Planctomycetales bacterium
GACTAAAACGACATCGCATGCATCGAACAATTCGCCGAATTCTGAATACTTGTCAGCCGTATTCTCCGATTCCGTAGGCGGACAAAAAATCGCATTCATTGCGGGCGAACAGATGCCAACTAGCTGCGCGCCGGCTTCACGATGGCGATGGGAGTCTTTGCCAGGCGTGTCGAGTTCGTGGTGGTGATGCGTGTGCTTGATTGTGCCAACGCGCAGTCCGGTGGCTGTCATGGATTGGACCAAGTCGACAATCAATGTCGTTTTGCCATGATTCTTACCACCGATAATATGCAACCGTTTCACTTGCTTGCCATCCACTCGTGCTATTCCTTAAACACGGTATTGTCGCATTCAGAGCAGCGAAAGCAAACTACCTGCTACCGTAGTAAGAGTCAAAGGTGACTCTCAGTTCTCCGTCAAACTGTTGGTCGAATCCGCCGCCTAGCGGAGTCGCATATCCAACGCCGATCCGTTTGGACGGCCCAACGTAGAACGAGGACGCGACAACGAGGTTCAGCAGCTCGATCGTGTCGGCGTCGTTGCCAATTTGAAAGCCGCCGCCAGTGATGAAGTCAGTGTCTTGCAGCGATCGGTTGTAGTGCAGCTCAATGGTCGGAACGATTGAGGAAAACAACCCGCCTGATTTTCCATCAATCCACCACCCAATGCCGAAGTCGGCGAACAGATAGTTGACGTCGTTGATGACGCCAGCTCGTTCCATCCCGCCGTCATTGTCGGCATAGACAGGATTGCCGTTCAGGTCAAAGTCCAACTGCAGGAACCCTTGAACGAACATATTTGATCTCGGAGCTTGGTGCAGCATTCCTATGTACGGCATCAAATGCACTGCTTCGTTGCTGACGACTACTTGGGGAGTTCCATCGGCAAGCGAAACAGTCAAGCTGTCCGCGGTCGGGAGTGCGATTCCCAAACCGCCACCAACTGCACAGCTGTCGGAACGGGTCAGCAATGCTTTTAGGTACATCGTGATGTTGCCGAATTCGGCGGCGCTTGTGCCGGTCGGGCCATCAGAAATGATGTCGCTTTCGAGCGTTGTCGCAAACGGAAAACGCAATTCGATGGAAGCGTTTTCATCAAGAAATGTTTTTTCAATTCCGGGCGTGAATCGATTGACATCGACTCCTTGCATAGTAAACGGCACGCTGTCGAAGTAGCTGTAGTTGAAGAACACGCGGTCTCGAGGCAACGGGCTTCCGTTTTCGCCAATCTTTTGCCGACCGACTACCGCTCCGCCCGTTCCTGGTCCTGGAATTGGCACGTGGTCAGGTTCACCGCCTTCGCCGAATTCGCCACCAAACAATATCGCCGAAGGGGAACTTCCAAAAAAGTCGCCAAACATTTCAGGGACTCGCGCCAAGCGTCCAAATTCACGTTGAGTTGGCGGGCGTCGTCGAGGTGGTTGAGGACGCGTTGGCGGTTGAGTCGTGCTCGCGGTTTGGTCTTGTACCTGATTCGCAGCGTTGGGCGTGCTTGTCGGTGGAGCGTCCACAGACTCTGGGACGTCGACTGGCTCAGCCGGAACGATTCGATCCGAAGGACTCGTTGGGGGCTCTTCAGATGTTTCGACCGGTGTCGGTGGAGGTGGGACTGGTACCGTTAGATCTTGACCAAACGAAAACTGCGAAATGGCAAATATGATTAGTAGCGTAAGAGGTGTCAAATGCCGCATCGATCTGTACCGCGATTTGGATGAAGGTGGTTCTCGATGTCGTTGTCATCGGGGAATGCTTAACCTTCAGTTCACGGAATCGATTTATTGCGACATCGAGCGTTTGGATAAAACGTTCATGTCGGCTAGTACGATTCCGATTGCAGCGATCATTACCCTGCATGCGCAGGTAGTGCTTTCAGTGACGTGCATGCGGATTAGTTAGCGTGCTAATTCCAACGTACCCCACAGGCTTGGATCGGATGCGAACGGGAATTCTGGGCCCAGACTGAACGTCTGCCATCCTAGTTCTCGGTCGGTGATAGCATAGTAGAATCCGATCCGCGGGTGTTCGTCCGGTTCGAATCCCGTCATTGCATCGGCGGGAATGAATGATTGAAGTATATAGCCATCGACGCGTTTTTCACTTCGAACTGGAATCGCTCCCGGTTGTACCGGTTTAGGGAGTTCCTTAGCTCGCGCTATCGTCGCGGGAGCCGCAATTGGCTCATCCATCAATCGACCGGCACCTTGCGGCAGGATTATGAACCGGTGGCAAAAGCGAGTTGCTCGGTGGACAGTTTGCGTATCGCGAGTATCGATCCAAAGCGATAGCCCGTCACTGTCTTCCACTCGACTTTCGCGGCACCACGGACTTTGTTTCTTACCTGTTGTTCGCAGCCAAAAGAACAGTCCGCTTTCATTCCATCCAACTCGAAAGTCGGCAAAGTGCGGTCCGTCCTCAAGTTCGGTTCGAAAACTAGGAATGATGAAGCGTTCGTCTAAATCGAATCCTCGATGAGACCATTTCGCATCGCAATACTGGCATTCAACCGCCATGCGAAAGACGAACGTAGATGGAATCAGTTTGGGCATGCGTTCTTACCTGACTCGATATTGGTGTTGTCAAAAGGCGATCGGTCAAACTTGCTGCGCGACAACGGCTGCATAATGTTCGCCGAGGAATTGAGCTAAATCGCCACGGCGTAGATCATCTGCTGTTCGAAATCGGATTTTGAATTGGTCAAGTTTGGAATTAGATCCGTCGTGCTCGCGGTCGTAGCCCAAGTCAGCGATTCTGCCAAATCCACAGTAACCCGCGGGCCCGTTTAGAACCAGCTCCAAATGTTCTGCCCGCTTAGTCATCACGGTGGCCCATGGAAACTTATTCCCTTTCGCATACAAATGGACAAGCTGTTGGTTGTTCCACAGAAACTGTCCGTCGGTTGCCGTGTCTTGAAGAATCTCGAACAGTTCTTCAAGAATTTTGTGTTCCCATTGCACGCGCCGGCCCAGCGGAAAACCCTTTTGCGAAAGATGCCATTTTTGGCCAAGCTTTTTCCACGGCATGATGTCGTCTGGGTTCGTTGAGCGGCGTTCCGTAAATCGATCGAACCCGCGGACTGCCGAATCCAAGAATTCCCAAAATCCAGGCGTGTCGATTTCTTTTAGAGTATGTGCGCGTATCTCGATTTCTTGAAACGGTCCGCGGATCGACTTGCAGCGAACTCGCGGTTCGTTTCCATAGATGGGCACGTCTTCCATTTGATTTGGCGTCGATAGGTTGATTTGCTCCAACAGTTTCTCGCGACGGAAAGTGCCTTTCGCCGTACGGAATTTCATCTTCAGCAGCCACGCTTCACCGGTGATGGCGTGGAAAAACCAACCGTCCGATTTCTTCTCGCCGCAGATTTCAACGATCGTGCGCGAGTTCCAATTGGTGTCACTGAATTCGCCAATCTCATGAATTCGGTCGACGACCTTGTCCAAAATACGGCCGTCCCAGCGGCAAGCTTCACCTTTTCGCCCAACGCGATCAACCGTATGCCATTGTCGACCGTCAACTTCCCAAGGCATCTTTGCGTCACGAACAACCTCTTCGATTTCCAAGTCGGAGGCCTTTTTCTGTTCAGTGACTTCCGGATCGAAAACGGTTCGTTCTTCGTAAGGTCCATGATCGATCGATTCGATGAGTGCGACACCAGTGTAGCTGTTCAGCTTTTGCGTTTTTGTTGATGTCTTGCGTTTCTTTGTAGTCTTCTTTTTTCTTTTCGTGCCGTTTGTTGGTGCGGTGTTCCGCGCGTAGTCGGCCACTTGTTCGGGAGTGCCTTCGACGACGAGTTGCCCGCCCTCGTCACCGGCCTCGGGACCAATGTCGATGATCCAATCCGCCGTCTTGATGACATCCAAGTTGTGTTCGATCACGACCACCGTGTTTCCGATGTCGACCAGCCGATTGAGCACATCGAGCAACTTGGCCAAATCATCAAAATGCAATCCAGTCGTCGGTTCATCCAGTAGGTACAGCGTGCGGCCGGTGTCGGGCCGTGACAGTTCGGCAGCGAGTTTCACACGCTGTGCTTCACCTCCGGAAAGCGTTGGAGCTGGTTGGCCAAGCGTCAAATAATCGAGCCCGACGTCACACAGCGTCTGCAAAATGCGGCGGATCTTGGGGATATTTTCGAACAACTTCACTGCTTCGCCGCAGGTCATATCCAACACGTCCGCAATCGAATTACCGTGGAACTTCACGGCCAGTGTTTCCTCGTTGTATCGCTTGCCGCGACACGTTTCGCACTCGACCCAAACGTCCGGCAAGAAATGCATTTCAATGCAGACTTGGCCGTTCCCGTCACAGCCTTCGCAACGACCTCCAGGCACATTGAAGCTAAAGCGACGCTGCGTGTACCCTCGCAGCTTTGAATCGGGAAGTTGAGCAAACAGATTGCGGATCAGCTCAAAAGCACCTGTGTAAGTCGCCGGATTAGAGCTGGGGGAATTTCCCAGCGGTTGTTGATCGACTCGCACGACTTTATTGATGTGTTCGACGCCTTCGATAGCGACATGTGCGCCGGGGATGGCGCTCGCTCGATGCAGAGTCTTCGCGAGGCTCGCGTAAAGGATATCGTTGACGAGAGAACTCTTTCCGCTTCCACTGACACCCGTGATCGCGGTGAATGTGCCGAGCGGAATTCGGATGTCGACATCGCGCAGATTATTGTGGCGGGCTCCCACAACTTTCAAGAACGCTCGATGCGGAATCGGAGGTTTTGCAGACTTCGTAGCGGTTTTTCGTTTAGCCTTCTTTTTCTTGGTCTTCTTCGCACTTGGCTTCCCATTCCGGATCACATCGGCTTCATCCGGAGTGATGCGACGGTTGCTAGGGATAGGGATGGCTTTGTTTCCCGAAATATATGGTCCTGTGACCGACGTATTCTTTTTGCCAACTTGCTGCGGTGTTCCATTGGCCACAACTTGTCCGCCAAACTTTCCGGCGGCAGGACCGAAGTCGACAATCTGATCGCTACCGGCAATAACTTCTCGATCGTGTTCGACTAGCAGCAGCGTGTTGCCTAAATCGCGAAGTTTGTACAACGCGGAAAGCAATCGCGTGTTGTCGCGAGGGTGCAAGCCGATCGTTGGTTCGTCCAAAACGTAAAGCACTCCACACAATCCGCTGCCGAGCTGGCTGGCAAGCCGAATTCTCTGAGCTTCACCGCCGGACAATGTGGCTGCCGTGCGATTGAGTGTCAAATAGTCGAGTCCGACGTCGTTAAGAAACTGAACTCGGTTTTCGACCTCACGAACTAGCTCGCCGGCAATCTTGCGTTCTCTGGCATTCAGCTTCCAGCCTTTGACCGTTTCAAGGAGAACGCCCAACGGTTGCCGACACAGATGATCGATTGTTTTGTCGCGGAACCTAACAGCGGCAGCGTCCTCACGTAAACGACTTCCTCCGCAGTGGGCACATTCGACCTCGTCAACGAGATGCTCTAGCTTGCTTCGCAGCGCGGGTGAGAGCCTGGCCGCTTCTTCGAGCGCAGGATATAGACCTTTGAATTGAAACTTGAATAGTGGCTTCGCTTTTTTTGTTCGCTTACCGTTTTCGTAAACCGGAATCCACGTGTCGCCCGTGCCATACATGATCAGCCGACGTTGGCGACCATCCAGTTCGTCGAACGGGATATCGATTGGAATTCCCGTGTCTTGCGAAAGCCCCACTAACATCCACTGCGAGATGTCTTTGTTCACATCCGGCCACAGGTTGATCGCTCCCTGCGACAACGTCAAACGACCATCTTCGATCAGCGCTGACGGATTTGCGCCGGTTTGAGTGCCCAAACCTTCGCACGTTTCGCACCAACCGAGGTGACTGTTGAAGGAGAAATTGTGCGGAGTCAGCGGTTCAAAGCTGCGGCCACATTTATCGCACGCCAGATGTTGGCTGTGGACTCGTACGTTCCAGCGCGGCTCCGGAATCTTCATGTCGACGTAGCCAACATGTAAGACTCCACGCCCTAGCCCCAATGTTCCTTCGACGCTTTCCGCAATGCGTGAACGAGCCGCTTCTCGCACGACGATTCTGTCGACGACGACTTCGACGACGTGCTTGCGGCGGCGATCGATTTTGGGCGCCGAATCGAGTTCGTACGTGAAACCATCAATTCGAATGCGAACGTAGCCGAGCGTCTTTAGTTCTTCCCACAGCGTTTCGTAAGCCTGCCCAACTTCGACTGCAACGGGAGCCATCAAATAGAGCTTTGTGTCTTCAGGCTCTTCGAGAATTTTGTCTACGATTTGATCCGACGTTTGCGTTCCAATCGAGACGTCACAATTTGGGCAGTAAGGTGTTCCGGCGCGGGCTAACAGAATTCGCAGGTAGTCGTAGATCTCTGTTGTCGTTCCAACAGTCGAACGAGGCGAGCTTCCAAGGTTTTGCTGTTCGATCGCGATCGCCGGTGAAAGTCCTTCGATGTGTTCCAACTGCGGCTTTTGCATTTGGCTGACAAACTGCCGAGCATATGAACTGAGGCTCTCAACGTACCGTCGCTGGCCTTCCGCGTAGATCGTGTC
>JAGQPC010000872.1 GCA_020426925.1 Planctomycetales bacterium
CCCAGCCCTCAAAGAAGATCAATCTCTATCAAAGTAGCCATCTACAAAAAAAAAGTGACAACGCACATTCCGACAACCCGTCCAATACGGTTCTCGAAATTCGCGTTGTCACTTCGGTTCAGTAGCGTCGTCCTAGTAACCGCAAGTGCGGTTCACTGGTTTCGCGGCACCCTAGCCGTTTGTTCTGGTATTAGACTTACCTGCACAAAATCCCTTGGTTTGCAAGTTTCGCGAGACCTATACTATCGCAGATCTGGATCACCTCAACAAAGTATTCACGAATCTACAGTTTTTCTTGAAATTGGTCGTTTAAACTTCTGAGCATCGTATGGCCAAATTAACGTTGAGCGTGATCTTGAGTCTGGTCTCCGTACTCAGCGTCGGATGCAACACTCGTTCGCGCTCGTCATCTTCACGTGAATTAACATTTACTTCTGATATTGCGCCGATCACCTTTGAACACTGCGCGCCGTGTCATCGACCTGGCGAAGCGGGACCATTCAACCTGATCTCTTACGAAGACATCGCCGCACGAGCGAAGCAGGTCGTGGAGGTTACCGGAACTCGTTACATGCCGCCGTGGCTTCCGGAAGCTGGGCATCACACGATGGCCTCGGAGCGTCGTCTTTCCGACCATCAGATCAACATGATTGCAGCGTGGGTAGATGCGGGAACACCGCGCGGCGATCCGAACGATCTGCCACCACTGCCGAGCTTCACACCTGGTTGGCAGCTGGGCGAACCGGATCTGGTGGTGCGAATGCCGGAACCGTATGAGTTACCTGCCGATGGTTTAGATGTGTATCGTAACTTTGTGATACCGATTCCTGTTGATCGTCCGACATGGGTGCGCGGTATGGAATTGCGGCCGGACAATCGGCGGATCGTTCATCACGCGTTCATGCTGACAAACCGTAATGGCGAATGTCGACGTTTGGACGAACATGACGGAACACCTGGTTTTGAAGGCATGGAAGCTCAAGGTGCTGAGAGTCCCGATGGCCATTTCATCAGCTGGCAGCCAGGCAAAGTCACGAAACTAGCGCCGCAGGGCACGGCCTGGCTACTGACGCCAGGTACGGATTTAGTCTTGCAGATGCATATGCAGCCTTCGGGAAAGCCGGAGCAAGTTCAAGCAAGCGTTGGGTTCTATTTTGGCACAAAGCCACCGAGTCGATTTCCTGTGAAGCTTGTTTTGCGGTCAACCGAAATCGATATCCCCGCGGGTAAAGCCAATTACGAATTCGAAACTCGTTACACGTTGCCGACTGACGTAGATCTTATTGGTGCTATTCCGCACGCGCACTACTTGGGAAAACGTATCGAAGGCCTGGCGCTGCGGCCCGACGGGTCTTCCGACGTTCTGTTTAGAATTCCTGACTGGGATTTTAATTGGCAGGGAGACTATTCGTTCGACCCTCCCGTTCGGTTGCCCAAAGGAACGACGCTGGTGCAACGTTTTTCGTACGATAACTCAGCGGCGAACATTCGGAATCCCAATAGCCCGCCTAAGCGAGTGCAGTACGGATTGCAGTCGGTAGACGAGATGGGCGAGCTGTGGCTACAAGTATTGCCCGTCAGTAGAGCAGGACGCGAGACTTTGCTTCGCGACTACGGCCGCTACAAGATATTAGAAATTGCGAACGAAGCTCGACGCACTCTCCAGTCAGCTCCAAATGACGTAAACGCATTGATCAAACTCGGCAGATCAACCTTAGCCTTGGAATCACCTGACGCGGCGTTGCCGTATCTGCAAGCGGCAGTCAAGGCGGACCCTAACTCAACTGCGGCCCAATACAACCTAGGCCATGCTCTGATGGCCAGCGGAGATTTGCGTACGGCTCACGAGCAGATGGCCAAGGTGCGCCAGATGGACGACAAGCATCAGTTGGCCTGGCACGATGCCGGTTTGATCTTCATGGAGACCAAGCAACTTCGCCACGCGGAAGCCTGTTTTCGAAAGTCGTTGGAGTTGAACGCCTATCACGGCACATCGCTCTCGAACCTTGGTCTAGTGCTGCTGCAGCAGAACAAAATCTCGGCTGGAATCGCGGCATTGGAGCGTGCGCTGCAGATACGCCCGACGGACCAAAAGCTGATCGAACTGCTTAAGAAGGCACGGGCGCACAAGCCGAAACTACCGTAGTGTTTCGCGACTCTGCTCCGTATTCAGCCGCGGGGGAAGCTGCAACGATTTTCGCTCGACTTCCTCTTCGATGTAGCAGCCTACGGCGGATGTGAAGATTGGCTCTACTTCTTTTCCTTGCCGAATCTTTAGTAGCACATTTCGAAGGTCATCTGTGGTGGGCTCCAGGCGAGCTTTGCCAAAATCAACAAAACGATCGTTGACACGTCCCCGATAGATCAATCGATGTTGGCGATCGAATACCGCCGCCTCAGGCGTCACGGATGCACCGATCTTCTTGACGAGTGATCGATGGGGATCTCGATACGACTTCAGATCGAGTGAATAGTCGCTCAAGTGCGTTTTAATCGATTCGACGGAATCGCTGACGATCGGATACACTAACACAAACTCAAGATCCGACGAACGAAACTCAGCAGCCAGCTGCGAGATCGTCGGCGCGTACCGATTGCCGATAGGGCAATCCGTTCGCATGAAAACTACAACAAAGGCGTTGTTTTCATTCTCCTCGAAGAGGTTTACGGCTTTACCATTTAGATCGACTACGGACGTTGCGGAATTCGATCCTGTCGGGGCAGAGCATCCGCAGAAAAGCAGAATCAGCGTCAATGTGTTCCAGCTTTTAGCCGTGCGGTGACGCTGAGAAATCATCGTGCATACCTACATTGTGATCGGGTACACAATTCTACCACGCGAATTGGTTGTGGCCTGGACCTTGACTTGATGCGTCGAGTAAGTCGTTCGCGAAGCCGCTTAAGTCAGCTAGTTCGAAACATGTAGCGGCGCCGGCCAAACTCCCGTGAATCGATTCCGTGAACTTCTGTTCACGAGATAGGGGTCGTCCAATGCTTGTAATAGTTCGCGAACGGCCCAGTGCGACTCAGCACGAATCAGCGCCGACGATCCGTGGATCGTGGTATTCGCTTTCGAGCCATCCGATTGCGACAAGTTTCTGTCGATTCCGATAGTTCAACGCGATTGTTTCCATTCTTAATCGGCTGGATTCCAAAACCGGCATGTTCGCCGCATGACAATGAAAACTCAGTTATAATCACACCTGCGTCAATTCTGTGGTGACGTTGGTGCGATTCTCGCTGTAGCAGCAGATTGACTGAAGAGACGGAGAACACTGATGAGCTTGACCAAACGCACTTTATTTATGTTGACGATGGTTGTCGTCTCCACGCAGTCAACAAGCCTGCTCGCACAACCAGCTGTAGATTACGGATTGTTCAACTCCGGCGTTGACGATTCACAAATGGCTTTGGCAGACAATGCCGTCGATCCGCACTATGAGCTTATTGACCCATCACACGTAATTGGCGATGCGATTGTTGCGACATCAGCGGGAGGATTCCCGATACCACCTTGGCTGGACGATACCCACGTATCCGCTTGGATTACACCCTCTGTAGACACAAACGGGCCAGGCGACTTTGATGGATCCCCGAGTTACGTTTATCGCACAACATTCAACCTAAACGACATCGACATAGATCGCTTGGTAATCGACGGGCAATGGGCTTCTGATAATTCCGGGCAAGACATTCTGTTGAATGGAGAGAGTCTCGGTTTTGTGAATACTGCTCAGTTCGGCGGCTTCACTCCGTTCACGCTGGATTTCGGATTCGTTAACGGGCTGAACACGCTGGATTTCGTGATCAACAACGGAGCGAATGAAGATAATCCAGACGGACCGACCGGTGTTCGAGTGGAGTTTGATGGCAACGGGACGGCGGCGCCACCACCACCACCTCCTCATCCGCATGCGATTGCTTCCTTATATCCAACAGGCGTCAACGAATTCGGGCAGGCGTTAGAAGGTGATTTGGCGACTGATCCACATTACCGAATCGTCTTGGATCCGTTTGATGAGGAGCAAGAGGCGCTAACGGTTCCAAATGACGGATATCCCATTCCGCCGTGGTTCGCCAACAACAATCGGTCGCGTTGGATTTCACCGCCCGATGTACTCGACGGTCACGATGCAATGGGAGAACCTGGGATCTATGTTTACGAGACGAAGTTTAATCTTGAAGGCAAAGATATCGACAACGCGGCTATTGTGTTGGCTCGAGGAACCGATGACGCTGGTCCCACGGTCCTGTTGAACGGCGTTGAGATTCCGGCAGGTGCGTCGCGAGGTTTTGGCGAACGGTCTTGGATGTCGATAAACTCGGCATCTGCCCGCGAAGCGGGCGCCGACTTCGTAGCGGGCGAAAACACTCTTGCTTTCGTCGTGGAAAACGGAGGCGAAGACGTCAATCCGACTGGCCTTCGTATCGACAATGTCCATGCTCGAGCAGCTCCTGAAGGGTCCGTGCGTATTCCCGGGCTATTCAACACTGGAGTCAGTGACGATGACTTGGCATTGCCAGATTTCGAAGTCGATCCACATTACGAAATGAACGTCTCTCCGGACGGAGCAATCGGTCCAGCGACAGCGCTGGGTGGACCACCGAGTGCTTGGGCCGAAAATAGTGACGCGTCACGATGGATCGGTCCGGATAATTCACCAGCAGGTGAAGGACCACCAGGAGACTACGAATTCACGATTGAGTTCGATCTGACGGGCTTGGACGCGTCGACGGCGACCATTATGGGTACGTGGTCTGCCGATAACACGGGAGGCGATATCCTGCTCAATGGCGAAGCCACGGGTAACGCTCAGGCCGGTAGTTTTCCGTTTCTTAGCCCCTTCGAAATCTCCAACGAAATGGGGCATTCATTCTTGCCAGGTAAGAATTCGCTTACTTTCTTACTGAACAATGCCGGCGACGCAGACAATCCGGCTGGCCTGCGAGTTGACGGTCTTGTAGCGTTCGCGATGGCCGGTGGTCTCGGCGGAGACTACAACGGGAATGGAGTTCTGGACGCGGCCGATATCGACCTCTTGGCGACAGCGGTTATGGAAAACAGCGATGACCTGCGGTTTGACGCCAATGCCGATGGAGCTGTGACCGGCGACGATCGTCAATTCTGGGTGACCGAACTGGCCAACACCTGGATTGGTGATTCAAACATGGATGGCGAATTCAATAGTACGGACTTCGTGGTGGTCTTTGGTGCCGGCGAGTACGAAGACGAACTGACGGCAAACTCGACGTGGGCGACCGGTGATTGGAACGGCGACAAGGAATTCAATAGCAGTGATTTCGTTGCGGCATTCAGCGATGGCGGATACGAAAAAGGCCCTCGTCCGGCTCCAGTGCCGGAACCGTCAGCGACCATCCTGCTGTTGATGGCGTGCGTGATGTTTGTGCATCGCCGAGCACGGGAGAGTTGATGAGCCTTCCGCGGTCTGCGTGTGCGCAACTTTAAAAAGCTTATGCTGGTGCGACGACCTGCCGCCTGCGAGATCAGGCCGGTCTGCCTGCGGTAACATCGACATCGCAACCGGCTACGGACGTGACGCAGTTGCGTCGAATCGCCAGTCGACGTGTCCCGTGTAAGCCATCGTCTCCGTCACCAACTCGTAAAGTCCCGGATCGTACTTCGATAGCTCTTCACGGGTTGAGATCGGATGTGGTGCATCGTTTGGAGCTGCGGATTGCCCGGCGTTGAAGTACGCGAGTACTCCGGCAACCCAATAAGCCTCTCTGTCATGAAACGCTTCTGTGCCTTTCCATCTTCCCGCTTCGGTGACCTCTGAAAACTGCTTCTCTAACCGGCCATCAAAACGAATGTCCAGCCGAGTGACGCCGAGCTCGTACTGTTGCTGGAGATGGCGCGGACGATTTTCCCAGTTCGGATCAACAGGACGAGTACCCGTTACTCGATAAAGAGCCTTTGCAAAAACGCGGATCACCTGGTTGTAGCCGATCAACGGATCGCGCGGATCGCCCAACACGTTTTCCTCGGAAACAACCAACAACTTCGTTTCCGGTGAATAGTCCAGCATTCGCGCAAGCAGGTCGACATTGCCGCTGTTCTTCGCGTTTGTAAGTTGAGGCAAATCAGATAGAGACTCGTTCTTGCCGAGCACAACCAGCTGGACTCCGTCTGCGATCAACGCTTTCAGAATATCGTGGCGATACGCAAACATTTTTCGAATCGTGTCATTGGCTTTCAGCATTGCCTCGTCGCTCGCGTCGCGGCCCAGCACCGTGAACTCTCGCGCCCACGTGAACTTCGTATAGTACGGATCAATCTTTAGAACGGCTGGTGGTCGCGTCACGTTCGGAAGTTTCTGCGGCCACGTGTAACGCCAGTCCTGATCAGCGTTCAAACGAAATGCCGAACGCACCAGTTCATACCCAACCGGATCGTACTCTTTCAGCTGCTCACGCGTACCGATCGGTCCGTGATTCCAATTGTTCACACGCTGCGAATCGAAATAGGTCTGCGCGATTTCCGCCCAGTACTCGCCCGGATTGGAAGCCGCGTAGCTGCCTTTCCACAGTCCCTTCGCAATCGCCGCTTCGTAAGTTGCGTTCCGACGATCATTCCACGTGGGATCGATTCGCCGAAGTGCTCGGTCAACTGTGTGACAGAATTCGTGGACCGCGATGCTTTCGTCGTCGTACCGATCGATCGGCCAACCCAGAAGATTTTCCTCGCCAAAACTCGTCGGCTTGCCACCGGTGCCGCGAACTCGCTCGTTGAGATAATCCGGATCGCGAGCGTTTCGGTTTTCCGGCATGTCGGTATAGACCTGATCCTTGCCGATGATGATCAAATACATTTGGTCGTCGATCATCGACTGAACGACGTCGGGCCGACCGGCGAGCATGTGAGACACGATGTCGTGCGTTCGTTGAAGCGCTTCGTCGGCAACTTCTGGCGACGCGACCACAGGAATGCCCTGGATATCGATGTACTTCGAGTAAAACTGCCGAGCCACTTCTCGATCGCGTTCGCGGACAATATCAAAGAACGACTCAGGTGGCGTACTGACTTTTGGACCTGCATCGAGTTCGGCCGACTCCTCAATTTCATTCTCGACAGCAGTATCGGTCGGCGGATCGTTGTTGTCGAGCAGATGATGCACAAAGAACTGATGCATGCGTCGCTGCCCATAGGCCCCACCGATACCGTGACCGGCTCCCGGGACAACCAGCATGTCGAATTCTTTATTCGCCTTGATCAGCGCGTCGGCGAATCGCAATGTCGATTCTGGCGGCACGTTGTTGTCCATTTCTCCGACGATCAGCAGCAGCTTGCCTTGCAAAAGGTGAGCGTTATCGATATTCGACGACGCGGAATACTGAGGGCCAACCGGGTAACCCATCCACTGCTCGTTCCAAGAAGATTTATCCATGCGATTGTCGTGGCATCCACAACCCGCGACGGCAACTTTGTAGAAATCGCCGTGGAACAGCACGGCGGCTCCAGCGTTCTGGCCACCAGCTGACACTCCGTAGACACCGACTCGATCGAGATCCAAGTATGGGTACTTTTCAGCAGCGGCCTTGATCCAGCGAATACGATCTTCAAAGCCGGCGTCTTTCAAGTTGTGCCAGCAGACGTCGTGAAATGCTTTCGAACGATGAGCCGTTCCCATCCCGTCGATCTTGACGACGATAAATCCCTGGTCATTCAACGCCTCGTAACGGTCTCGCGAGCTGAAGCTCTTGGGCACGTAGGCACTGTGCGGTCCGGCGTAGAGATCTTCGATGACCGGGTAGCGTTTGGATGGATCGAAGTTGGCGGGCCGGCAGATGATGCCCCAAATGTCAGTTTGGCCGTCACGCCCTTTTGCAACGAAAACTTCGGGCGACTGCCAACCGTTCTCTTCAAGTTCCGATACGTCCGCGGCTTCCAACTTGCAGACAAGTTGGCCATCTTCGGCTCGCCTCAATTCGTGAAAAGACGGCATGTCGACTCGCGAATACGTATCAATTAGGAAGCGATGATCCGGAGAAAACTGAACCGAATGATTGCCATTGCCGTCGGTGAGCGCAGTCAATTCACTTCCATCGAAGTTCACGCGATAGTGATGGATAAAGTACGGATCTTGATCCGAGTTCTTGCCGCTGGCTCGAAACCAGATTTGTCGGTTTTGCTCGTCGATTTGATCTACGCCACGAACAACGAATTGCCCGGTTGTAATCTGGTTCTTGAGACCCGCAGCAAAGAGTCGCTTTTCGCCGTTGGTGATTTGCGGTTGAGCGGAGTCGTCAGAAGTCACGTTTGCATCGATCAAAAACAAATGCCGCCAGCCGTCAACTTCTGATGCGTAGATGATCTCGTCGGTCTCATCGAGCCATGTCACAGGTGGAACGTCAACGTTTTCCGCATGGGCCGTCCAAATGAATGTATTGGTTTGCTCGTCGAGAACATTTCGTGCTTCGCCAGAATTCGCGTCGACTTCAATGAGTCGATAGCGTTGATGGCCGCGATCGTTCTTGATATACGTGAATTTGGAGCCATCGGCATTCCATCGGACTCGAGGCCATCCGAAATCGATTGGCTCGACGTCAGGTGTGATCACCGACCAGTCGTCGTTTTCGTCTAGCTTGAAAACGTGCAATTCGTGCGATGAAAACCTGTCGCCGGGAAGTGGATAACGTCGCTGATGCAGGACCGCTCGTCCGCCTCCATTGGGTGACGACTCGACCAAGTAGACCTCTTTGCGGTCGCCGGGTTCGACTCGAAACGCAACGAATGCTCGTGAGTTCGGTGACCAATCGAGCATCTGATAATCGCTGCCGGAATTCCCATCTTCGGTTAATTGAACTTCGTCTTCTCCGTCAGCATTCCGCACAAAGACATTCCCGTCGTTGACGAAGGCGCGCCACTGGCCGTCAGGTGATGCACCTCCATTAGACTGCGTTCTTGATCGGCGACGCTGCGATCGCGGCTGAACAGGACTGTTTGTAATCACGGCGCGTTTTTCCAGCTCATCCGCTTCAAATGCTGCCACCGTTGTTCCATTCGAATGCACAGCAAGCCACACATGGCCGGCGTAAGTATGTTGCCGTTTGCTTTCTCCGGCAGCCAATCGCCCGTATGCTTGGCGCCGACCGCTGTCGTCTAGCCAAAACAACTCGACAGGACCACCAGATTCGTTCACAAACTGGAGTTCCGTTTCTGGACCGGTACGCCGACTGCGTCGAGGAATGTTATCTAAACGATTCGCCGTGTTGCTATCGTCCTGGCTGCCGATATTATCTTTAGCTCCAGAAACTTCGTAATTCTCAAGATCGCACTTCCACTTTTTTCCTGCCGCGACAAACGAAACCGACTTCAGTTCGTCATCAAACTCTAGCGAGTCAAAAGGAAGCCGATCCGGACGAACGTCTGCCACACCTGCTCCGGTTAGTGCTTTCGCCAGCCGCGTGTGATCAAACGCAGGCCTCCGCGTTCCCTGCACTGCATCAACCAGGATGAACTCGCTCGATCCGCCGCGAAGCTCGTTGCGATACCAGAAGAATTCATTGTCATGAAACCAATGTGGCGCGATCCGCGACTTGTAGACTCTCTCCTGCTGTTGACCACGAAATCGACGTTGAGGCGGCGCGTCCGCAGTCTTTGCCAAATCTTGACCGAAACAAACGGCGGACAATCCGGCACATAAGATGAGAGCGATTATTCTTTTCATTGAGTTAGGTCCTAAGCGGCAGTGGCAAGTTGGTAGCGATGGCAGGTCGGACGTTGGAAGTTTAGCTTTTGATCAGCTTCAACAACTATACATGATGTGTAATTCAAGTTTGGACCAAAAGAAGCCCATGCGAAACCGTTGTTGCTGTGGGCGGTTTTTGCCAATACGCGGTGCCGAGTGGTTGTAACCTTGCATGGCCCAAAACCAATTGTCATGGCCGTAGCGGAAATTGCTGACGCCGCCGTGCGTGTCGCCGAGTTCCCAGTCAGAGATCAGGACCTTCCACACGTCCGCTTTGTCGTCGCCATCGGTGTCTTTCAGGTACAGCGTTTCCACTCCGTCTTGATCGCGGCCTTCGCAAATACGAATACGGTCGCGACCTTGCCCCGATCGATTCAGTTCATTCGGATAGTCGAGCGTTTCGCAAACCCACAATCGTCCTCACTCGTCCCAATTCATTGCGATTGGCTTACCGCCTAGCTCTGGTTCTGATGCATAGAGTTTGACTTCAAATCCAGCGGGCGTGAAAAGTGCTTGATTGACTCTTCGGGAGCAAGCGGCTTTTGCATCTTCGTCAAAGGTTCATCCAGCGTTCCCCATTCGGTGCTCGGCGGGTAATTGAGAACCTTGCCGCCCACATCGACATTATCGAGTGGCGCCTTATCGCTACGTTACTCAGTCATTTCAGGAACCGAGAACGCACGATGCTGTGCCTGCAAAGAAACGTGAAACACCGATAGCGCAACAAGGATTGCCGCGAGTAATGAGAACCATTTTCGACAGTCGAAAGAACGAAGTAGCATTTGTTACCTCAGGCGTAGACAATCAGGAAACGAGGCATTGTAACAGATGCGAGTTTCTGGTCGCCTGGAGTTACGCGTGACGATCGTCAACAAAACCTGACACATTCGCCGTGCCCGCTGGATCTGAGGTGCACGACCGGCGAAGGCGGGACTACGAACTGACGGCGATGTTGACCACAGAGGTGATAGTTGAGATCTGGCAACCGAATCCCTAACAATCCAGTCACTGGTCTCTTGAGGCTTTGGCACCGCCACAGAGTAATTCACGATGACGACGTCGTGATTCAGTTCGAAGTTGACATTGGTTTTCCTTGCACGCTATTCGAAGAACACCCCCATTTGTTGATCATTCGAAGACTCGAAGATCGCGCTCCCGATCTGTCCGAAAAAGCAGCTGAAAACGAATTGCTTCTCTTGGGCACCTGTTCGTTGGGCGACGAATGGTGGGAATGGAAGTACTGGTGCAACGACTCAACCTTGGATGCAATCGAACCAATTCTTGAAGAATCAACTGATGAGTGTTTTTTGACCGAAGACGATAACGGAGAATTCTTTCGCGCCTGCTTGTTGCCAAGTAACTTCCGAGGGCCCGCAGAAGACGCGGCCCAGCGATGCGTACAGTTTTCAAATAGTACGGAAACGATTTACCATTCGCTTCGGTTCGATAGCGAAAAATCAGCACGCCTGTTTGAAGCCAACGTTGCTCATCTTGGCTTCGTGTGCTGCAACTTCGAGCCAACCGAAATTGGCGTTCGGGCCATATTCCAAAGGGAAGCCCGACTGGATGCAGTGGCGCAGTATCACGATGTCGCCATGCTTTACGATATTATCGAGCGATCTCCTGATGGCTGTTGCTATGAACGTTGCGACAGAACCTCATGGTAGAAGGGCAAAACACTGCACAGAATTTGGGAGCACAAACACGGACGTCGTACGTTCGTAAAAGCACAATGTTCCGCTTTTGTCGTGCAAATCGACTGCAGACAGGAAACATTAGCAAACAATGACCGAGCTTGAACACACAAGAACACTCCTGTAACGCCAAGCCAAATGGTCGAATTTGAGCGCTCATTTGGTGTTCGGCTTCCAGATGATTACAAGAAGTTCCTTGGGACGCTAATAGGCGTCGTTGTACTGTCTGTAAAAGCACACTGTCCCGTTTTGTGGACCACAATGGCTGGCGGACTGCGTCGTTAGGCGAATTCCCTGGAGTGAGGTGGGGCTCAGTGTAGCGAAAGGCCGATGACTGCCTTCCAGTTCTCAACAAGTCACGATAGGTTGGTGTTTGTATCAAACCAGCTAATTCGTCTTCCAAGCACCAAATTGCCTTCGATGTTATCACGATTCATTGCAGTACTAGTGATCGTAGCGGCGCTCCTTGGGCTGTTATTTTATAGTCAGTACCGCTCGCAGGTGGGCTACGTCTCAGGGTTCATCGAAGCAGACGAAATTCGCGTCGGTTCTCGCATTGGCGGGCGCGTGCAGGAGGTTCTGATTGAAGAAGGCGAGCGAGTCACGGCTGGGCAGAAACTGTTCGAATTGGAGCCCTACGACCTTTTGGAGCGTGAACAGGAGGCGGTCGAGCGACTGGCGATTCGGCAGGCTGAGCATCAACGTTTAGTCAATGGCTTTCGGGTACAAGAGGTTGCGCAGGCTAAAGCTCGGTTTGAGCAGCAGCAGGCGCTACTAGAGAAACTGCGAGCTGGACCACGTACAGAGGAGATCCAGGCTGCCCGTGCTCGAGTGCATGTGGCGGAAGCCGAATTGACTTTGGCCAAAAGAAAGTTCGACCGTCGTGAAGAATTGCTAAGTACAAACGCCGCTGCTCGTGAAGAGTACGAAGTTGCCAGTGAACAACTCAACGCTGCCAGCGGACTGCTGGAAGTCCGCAAAGAGGAGTTGGCTTTGCTTTTGGCCGGTACGCGTGAGGAAGAAATTCACGAGGCGGAGGCCCGAGTCGAGGAAGCGCGCCAGGCGTGGATACTCACCCAGTCGGGCAGCCGAGAGGAGGAGGTGCAGTCTGCGAAGGCGGCGCGAGATGCGGCGGCTGCTGCGCTGGCGGTGATTCGGGCACAGAAAGAAGAATTGATCGTCAAGTCGCCCGTGGATGGTGTGATCGAAGCACTTGACTTGCAAAAAGGCGATCTCGCTGCTGCAGGCGCTCCTGTCTTATCCGTCATGGATTTGAGTCACCTGTGGGTACGAGCCTACGTGCCTCAGAATCGCGTCGGATTGCAAGTGGGCGAGCAACTGCCTATCACGGTCGATAGTCTGCCCGATCAGCGGATCGTCGGTCGCATCACGTTCATCGCGCGACAGGCAGAGTTTACGCCAAACAACGTGCAGACGCCCGAGGAGCGATCAAAGCAGGTCTTTCGCATCAAGGTCGATCTGCCAGCCGAACAACTTCAGTCTGTGCGGCCAGGTATGACGGCAAACGTGTGGCTCCAGTCAGTCGATGAATGGACGGCAGGGGACGACGGATGAACGGATCCGCAAGCGACGCAGTCGCAATTGATGTCTGCGGTCTGACTCGCCACTTTGGCGACTTGGTGGCGGTGGAAGACGTCTCGTTCCAAGTGGATCGGGGCGCCATCTTTGGACTGTTAGGTCCCAATGGAAGTGGCAAGTCGACCATTATACGCATGCTGCTGGGAATTCTGCCTCCCACCAGCGGGACCGCAAATGTACTTGGGCATCGCTCGCTTGAAGAGTCTGAGCTAATCAAGCCCCGTGTCGGCTATATGTCGCAGCGGTTCAGCTTGTATGCAGACCTGTCAGTCCGCGAGAATCTTGACTTCTATGGTAGGGTTTACGGTCTTGAGGGTGAACATCTGGCGGAGAGGCGTGAGTATGTGCTTGAGCTGACGGAAATGGGCGATTACCAGCGGCAACTCGCTGGAAACTTATCGGGCGGATGGAAACAACGTTTGGCTCTTTCTTGCAGTCTTATTCATGAACCTGAGATTCTGATGCTCGATGAGCCGACCGCTGGAATCGACCCGGTGGCACGGCGACATCTTTGGGACCTGTTGTTCGAATTGTCGGGCCGTGGTGTCACGCAATTGGTGACCACGCACTATATGGACGAGGCGGAGCGTTGCACCGACGTCGGCTACATCTACCTTTCGCGGATGTTGGTGCTGGGTAAGCCCAGCCAATTGAAAGCACTCCCGCAGGTTTCGCCGGAAGGTACAAAACGATATGAATTACGCATCCCCAAAGCGACCGAGCATCTTACGACGCTGCGTTCCGTGGACGGAGTGCGAGACGCAACACTGTTTGGCGAAACGGTGCACGTGCTAGTGGACGATTGTCTTGACCCACCGCAACTGATCAATCGCATCGAAGTGCAGGCCGCCGAGACGGAGTCACGCGAGATTCCGCCATCGCTTGAGGACGTGTTTGTCACTCTGACAGCCGCCGCCGAACGCGATCACACGAATGCCGCGGGTGTCGACCTCTTCAATGCTGAGGTTCAAGCAGAACGAGTCGCCTCCACAGTTGGACCACAGCCAAAGATGGTCAAAGGCAAGTCTCTTGCCGGACTCGGAGCGGTGCTCGCGAAGGAATTGGTGCACATCCGCCGCCAACCGACCACGCTGTTCTTCATGCTGGTGATCCCAGTCATGCAAACATTGATTTTCGGCTATGCGATCGACACTCAGATCGAAAACATCCCGATGGTGGTGTTCGACATGGACGGGCGGCAGCATGCGAGCGAACTGACATCGGCGTTCGTCAATACGCGACGATTCCGTTTGCTTGAGCACGTGCTCGACGAAACCACGTTTCATCGAGCAATCACTTCCGGGCGTGCCAAGGTAGGACTAAGAATTCCGCCCAACTACTCCGATCGAATTGTTCGTGGCGAGCAGGTTGTGGTGCAGGTGTTGATCGACGGCAGCGATTCGCAAGTAGCAACCACAGCCCAAAGTACAGCTCATTTGCTGGGGCTGAGTTTGTCGATACAGATGGCACGAGCCATTGGCGATTCGCTGCAGATTGCACCAGCCCGCGACGAAAAGGGAGAAGGAGTTCTGCCCATCGAGGTTAGATCCAGGATGCTTTTTAATCCCGATCTCGACAGCTCGCACTTCTTCGTGCCAGGGCTCGTTGGCATCATCTTGCAATTGGTAACGCTGTTCCTGACATCGTTTGCCATCGTTCGCGAGCGTGAACTCGGCACGCTTGAACAGTTGTTTGTTACGCCCGTTGGCCGCATGGGCCTGCTGCTTGGAAAACTGTTGCCCTACGCGATGATTGGATTCGTTGAGCTGTTATTGGTGCTCACCGTGATGATCTATGTATTCGGAGTGCCGGTAAACGGAAATCTCGTGTTGCTGTTGGCGCTGGCAATGCTGTTCATGGTTTGCTCATTGGGTCTCGGGCTGTTGGTCTCCACGCTGTCGAAAACGCAGCTCGAAGCGATGCAGTTTGCATTCATCATCATGCTGCCGTCGGTCTTGCTTTCGGGATTCATGTTCCCTAGAAGCGAAATGCCGCTTCCTATCTACTTGATAACATTTGGCATCCCAGTCACATACTTCATCGAAATCCTCCGCGGCGTGGTGCTAAGAGGTGCAGATCTATTGGATTTGATACCTTCAATTGTGGGCCTCGTGATCTGCTGTACGCTCGTGCTATGGCTTAGCGTGATGAGGTTCCAGAAACGTCTAGCGTAAGAACGACGGTTTGACTCGGCAAAACGCCGACGCAAGCTGAGTAAGGCTTGTCACCGGAATGTTAGGGAATTATCCCAGGCGTTTGCTACGGCAGGCTATTATGCCGCGTATTCGACGGCCGAAGTTGAAGTCGATGTCATCGCTAACGTCGAAAGGGCAGCCAGCAAGACCATTGCTGTTGATGTCCAGAGACACGCTGGCAGGCCACCAAACAGGTAGCTGACGCCTGAGAGCAACGTTCCTGCCAATCGCCCGCACGCGTTCGCCATGTAGTAGAAGCCAACGTTTAGGGCAACGTTTTCTTCGTCGGTATATGCCAAAATTAGATAGGAATGAATCGAGGAGTTCAGCGCGAATACAACACCAAAAACTGCCAGACCAATCAGCACCGTGATGCGAGGGTGGAAGTCAAGCTCAATCGCGAGGGCCATTGCGAACGAAACGCACAGCAGCGCGACAATCCAGAATCGAGCCGCTCGCATTCCGTCCGATGTCGATCGCTGTCGGCGAACGATTCCAGGTGCGAACGCCTGAACGAAGCCGTAACCGATCACCCACAACGCCATGAATCCGCCGACCGCCGCAAAGCTCCACTGTAATTGCGTCGACAAGAAGATCGGCAAGCCAACAACAAACCACACGTCTCTGGAGCCAAACAAAAACACTCGGGCCAGCGATAGAAGGTTGATTGAGCGGCTCTTGGAAAACAGTTGCGAAAACTTGATCTTGGCCTTCGTCTTGCCCATATCGGATTTTAGTAGAGCTAACGACAAAACGAGCACGATTAGTAGTGCTCCTGCCATGAGCAACAGCGAGTTCCGGAATCCAAGCGAGCCGAGCATGAACCCGCCCATAAAAAATCCAACTCCTTTCAAAGCGTTCTTCGATCCCGTCAGAACGGCAACCCAGCGGAACAACGTCGATTGCTGATTTTCTGAATCAGGATTGACCAGCAGTTTCACGGCGCTCTTTGAACTCATTTTTGTCAGGTCTTTGGCGATGCCCGATAGAGCCTGACTTGCCATGACGTAACAAACGGACACGACCAAAGACCACTCTGGCCGCGAAAAGGACAGCATCGTTAGCGACAAGATCTGCAAGAACAGCCCGGAAAAAAGTGTGAACCTCAGGCCAAGCTGCGACGCAATCCAACCGCCGACCAGATTGGTCACGATCCCGCAGAACTCGTAAAGCAAAAACAGAAACGCCAGGTTAACGGTCGAAAAACCCAAACGATGAAAATGGAGGAGCACCAGCATGCGGAGTGCTCCGTCGGTTAGCGTGAAGCTCCAGTAGGCGGTTGTCACCAAAGCGTAATTTCGACCGTAGGATTCGGGCTTTGACACTATTTGAATTCGGATTCGTGAGTTGTTCCTGGCGCAGCACGATATGCGGGCGCACGCAAGTTCTGCTGGATAGAATATCACTGATTCGATTTGCGTGCATGTGGTTTTGGAAAACTCAGAATATCTTCACAATTGCCGTTGGGGAGCATCGAGTGCGCGTTTGAATCGCCGCGATGTCGAGATGATCCAGCAGGCAGAGCCCCGGAACCAGAGAACAATTCGGATTGCGGAACATCAAGCAAGACGAAGCGATCACGCCCACATTTGGCGATCGAGGATGCGGTAGTTGATCGCTTCGGTCACGTGTTCTGGTCGAATCACGTCGCTGCCATCGATGTCGGCGATCGTCCGGGCGACGCGTAAGATCTTGTCGTGTGCTCGAGCCGACAAACCGAGCTCGTTAACGCTCGCCTTGACCAGTCCTTTCGAGACGTCGTCCAAATGGCAGAACTCGCGGATCTCGCGACTTTTCATCTGGCCGTTATAGCGAGTCTGCACGTTTGCAAACCGTTCGCCTTGACTTCGGCGAGCATCGCGGACAGCAGTTCGCATCTGTTCGGTGGACGTTCCTGACGCGACTCCCGTCAGTTCTTGAAAATCGACGCTTGGCACTTCTAAGTGAATGTCGATCCGGTCGAGTAACGGCCCCGATATTTTCGCCATGTAGCGTTCGACCTGAGGAACGCTGCAGTTGCAGTCTCGGCGAGGATCATTGCGGTATCCGCAGGGACACGGATTCATGGCCGC
>JAGQPC010000031.1 GCA_020426925.1 Planctomycetales bacterium
ACGGCTTCCGCTGCGTGAAAAAGACTCGTTGCGAACCCGAATCTGAATCGTCCTTCGTGCCCACATCACTTTCGGCTGCGTGCTCAGCAGGCAAGTGAACCGGGCTTCGCGGGGCGATGGCTTGAACTGGCGGGCTGGCTTGAGAACCACTGCCTTTGTCCTTCGTAGCCTGCGTAACGACAAACCGCTGATCAAGCTCAAGCCCAGTAATCGTCTGTTCCTCGTTATCGACACGAAGCCCGACGACTCGCGGCCAGCGCACCGTTACTCGATCGATTGAGGCAGTATCTCCCAGTCCGAAATGCAACCACTTACTGGATTGGCTCAAAAATCCATCACCCGCTCGCAATGTCTTGATCGCTTGTCTTTGCGTTCCGCTTGCGTCGAGGTACTCAACCTTGACTCGAGCTCCAACCGCGTCGCGATTAGCAATGTTGCCCTTCAGCTGCAGTGCCAAATACCGAGCGTTGTTGCTTCGAGTGAAGTTGTTTTGCAGAAGGCGCACGCGAGGACCGATTCGGGAAGTCAGCCACACGTCCAAGTCTCCATCTGAGTCCCAGTCTGTGACGCAAGCAGCTCGCCCGTCATCGAGCAAATTAAATCCCGTTGCTGCCGCGACTTCCGAAAAACGATTGTCACGAGTATTCAAAAACAGGCAGTGACTTTCGCGGCCGCTAAAGGAACGCCCTTGCCCAATCATGAGCCCCAGCGCATCGAAGTTATGCAAATAGGCATGATCGCGGTCAAGCTGCTGAAAACTATCTGGCGATTGCGACACGACCTGCCGCCAATAGAAACTTCACAAGTCATCCGTGTCTTGCTGTGTGATAAATCCGTTCGCAACAAGAATGTCCTCCCAACCGTCGTTATTAATGTCGGCGAACAGCGACGACCACGCCCAACGACCGATCGTCACTCCAGCCGGTTCACTGACGTCTTGAAACGTTCCGTCACCCATATTCACGAACAACGAATTGCCTTTGGCATGTCGCTGATAGTCGGCAAGCGTTTTTTGATTTTGATGTTCTTCACGAAATTGCCGCTGGTACGCAATGCGATTTCCGGCCGACGAAAACATGTTGCTCACGTACAGATCCATCCAGCCGTCGTTGTTGTAATCGCCCCACGTGACCGACATGCCAGCCGATATATCCTCGACACCGGCAGTAGCGGCGACGTCCGTAAATGAGCCGCCATCGTTCCGATAAAGATTGTTGCGTCCATAATCGTTAGCGACGTACAGATCGATGTCGCCATCGTTATCGTAGTCTTCCCACGACGCGGCGAAACTGAAGCGGCGGTTGTTCCCGTCCAAGCCCGTGACGTTTGTTACGTCTCGAAACTGGAAGTTACCCTCATTCCGCAGCAACTGATTCCGCCCACCATTGTTCGCGTCGTGGTAGGGAATCGGCCTTTGAATAAACTGCCGATCTGTCTCCGACCGCCGCTGCGAATAACACGCGACGTAGACATCCAACAAACCATCTGCGTCAAAGTCAGCAGCTGACAACGCGTAAGGATTCGATTGCGGCACGGAGCGCACAGCCGCAACTTGAAAGTTCCCGCGACCGTCGTTCTCCAAGAAAATCAAACCAGCCTTGACGGCGATAACTAGATCTTGATCGCCGTCGTTGTCCAAATCGACAAACAGCGAGGAATGACTGTGATCCAGCCAATCAAGACCAGCGTCTTGCGATCGGTCGACTGCCGTGCCGTCTGCTTGCTGGACATAGAGACGATTCGGCAACCCGCCCGGTTGGCACACGTAAACGTCGTCCAATCCATCGCCATTAACGTCACCCAACGCCATGCCGAGCCATGCCCCTGGATCGATGCCGTAACGAAACTCCAAGCGGTCTAGCCAATGATCGGTCGATTGCGAAAGCTGCTCTGCAAAGCTGGAATTCTTTCCAAGCACATGCTGAGTACAGTCCGTAAACAGATGCGCCGGTTGCGTATCGCCTGCAGGCGGCACGCGCGCGGTCGTTTCTTCGTAGTCGCTGAGCGACACAGATGCGATTTGCAAAGTGCGATCGGTCCCGATGGCCCATGTGCAGTCCCAGAACGCTCGTTGTTGAACTGAGTTTCCGTCGAGATCGCCGTGTTGCTCGAACAGAATTCGTGAGCCGAATCTTGTCGGGCTGTCCTGAGTTATTCGAATTACTTTGAAGTGATTCTCGACATGATGAGCCGCTTGCAACGGCGCTCGCAATTCATCAAGCGTCTTCGCGAAAGCGACGTGACCAGGAAGTTCATTAAGTGGCTCTTCCGCGGACTGCGCCCGAGTTTGCCTTCGCACGCCGATCACGCCGTCTTGAAAGGCGTTTTGAAGAGTTCTTGGTCGCAGCCGTCCGCTGAATGATCCATCCGCGATCGGCTCTAGCTTTTCCCGAGCGGCGTCAGTGCCACTACGCAGATACTCACCGATTACCGTGAGCTGCTGGCCGATCGCGCTGCTCCATTGCTCAGTCGTCCACGTTGACAGGTCACTGGACTCGCCGACTCTCGCGTCCGCGAGCCCCAACTTGTCCAATGGAATCACGACTGTGGATTCGGTGAGTTCGGGCTGCAGGCCAAGGTTCGAAGTCTCTGTCGGCGAACTCGCCTCAGCGATGTCCCGATCAGGCAATCGAGACGTGCGATCGTCTCTTTGACGGCAGCCAACTGCAGCGACAATGGCCAATCCCAAACACAAAGCGTGGCCTTTCGGGGACGGTGGCGTTGTCTGAGGCAGCTTGTTTTCGCGGCGAAAAAGCATGGCAAGCAAACCTCGAAGATATCTGTACATTCGTCGAGACACGCAAATAGGATTTAACGCCTTGTATTCTCAGAAAAGGCTGGAATAGCGTTAGTGGATTTGATAGCTTCGTGCGAAAACACTCTTGCCACTTTTCGGAGGATATCAGACATCATGAAACCCAAACCAATTCCATTGACCCAGCTGAGTGCGCCGAGCGTCGTTCGCTGGCTGAGCGCCGCAGTTCTATTGTCGTTCAGCGTGAGCCACATTCAAGCGGATGTCATTCGGCAGACGCCCGGAACTGATTATCTTGTTCTACAAGCGGAAGATTACACAGAAATCGAAGGTGATGAGTTTACAACGTTTCTGGAAGTTGGAACTGACACGGATGAGGAAACCGATTTTGGGAGTCCGCTGCTTCCCAGCGATTCCAATGTTTCCGGTACCGCTCTATTTGATCAATTTGGCGGCACTAATTTTGTTGACATGGCCCACTACGAAGTCGAGTTCGCCGAACCGGGATTGTACACCGTCTACTTTCGCTACAGCTTGTACGCGATGCAGGATCCCGAAGAAAACTATGCTAATGAAGACTCGTTTTATTTCCCGCTAGAGCTTGGTGAGCTCCCGGAACAAGACGGTTGGTTTTCATTGCCAAACCAAGGACACAACGACACCTATGAAGATCCACCTTACTGGGAAGGATACTTTCACTGGGCCGGGCCAATTAATTATCAAGTGAGCGGTTTGCCAATCGAGTTCGAAGTAACACCAGGCGATGTCGGAACGGTCCTGGATTTCGCCGTCGCAACTCGCGAACGAGGTTCAACATTGGACGCACTCATTTTCCACAAAGACCCCGACATTCTGATCGATGATGGTGGTATCGCGGAAATTAGTGATGATCTCGACGCTCTACTCGAAGGCATGACAGCAGAAGTCACTTGCGACTTTGACAACAGCGGAGCGTGCAACGCCGCTGACATCGACGCGCTCGCAGGTGTCATCCGTGCAGGAACGAACGACGCCGCCTATGATCTTACGGGCGATGGACTCGTGAACGCGGCCGATTTCACGCAGATGATCGACGTCGAACTCTACACGTATTCGGGTGACGCAAACTTGGACGGCGAGTTTAACAGTAGCGATTTCGTGACGGTCTTTGCCGCCGCGAAGTACGAGACAAACCAACCTGCCGGCTGGGCGGAAGGCGATTGGAACGGCGACGCAACGTTCAACAGTGCGGACTTCGTAAGCGCGTTCGGAGCAGGAGCCTACGAAAAAGGTGCTCGACCACCCGCCGTCCCGGAACCAAACGGTTTACTGCTCGCGATGATCGGATTGCTCGCGATCAATCAGTTCAGGCGTCGTTAAAACCAACGACTTCTGTAGCGAAAAATATGAAACGCGGCGAGGGAACTCGTCGCGTTTTTTCGTTGGATCATTCGCTTACGTAGCGGAGGTTGCTAAACCACATTCGCGACACAAACACTGGGGCCTGTCGTTTGTAGTCCCGCCTTCAGGCGGAATGCGAGTGCTCGCTAGGTTCCGCCTGAAGGCGGAACAACAAACATAAAGCCGCACGGTCTAAATAGCGATGGATCTTTAGTAAGATCCACTACCTACTTGAAAACGCTTTCTGCAGTTCGATGGACCAAAATACGATCGTGCTTAGCAGAATGCACAACAACAACTCACCCGGTCCCAACGCCACTGTTTTGAATATGGCTTGCAGCGGTGGCCAATAGATCACTGCAATCTGCAATGCGAACGTTAGTGCCAGCGATACAACTAGTGCAAGGTTGGAAAATATTCCGATGCGGAACAGTGAGTCGCGCGACGAGCGAATAGCTAACGCGTTCCCTAACTGCGCCAGCGTAAGAACTGTAAAAACGATCGTTCGCCAGTGCGAATCCGAAGACGCTCCAGACCTCCATCTCCAGTAGCCCAACGCCAACGAAACAACGCCCATCAACAAGCCAATCCACGCGATATCTCGAACCATCGCTCGATCGAAGATCCGTTCCTGAGCCGAGTACGGCGGGCGTTGCATGGTATTGCGTTCAGCTTTTTCGACAGCCAAGGCGAGTCCCGGTAATCCATCAGTAACCAAGTTGACCCACAAAATCTGCAACGGCAAAAGAGGCAGCCCCATACCCAACAGAGGCCCCAGCACCATTACCCAAATCTCGCCAGCGTTACTGGTCATCGTGTATTTGACGAACTTGCGAATGTTGTCGTAGACGATCCGACCTTCTTCAACCGCGTTCACGATCGTCGCAAAGTTGTCATCGAGCAACACCATTTGCGACGCTTCCTTCGAAACGTCCGTGCCCGTAATTCCCATCGCGACACCAATGTGAGCTTGCTTGAGCGCCGGCGCGTCGTTCACTCCGTCGCCAGTCATCGCTACCACGTTTCCTTGCGACTGCAACGCTTGAACCAATTCCAGCTTATGCTTCGGTGCCACACGCGCGTACACCGATGTGTTCTTTACTGCAGCCTGGAGTTCGTTTTCATCCATTCGTTCCAAGTCTTGTCCGGTGATGACTCGGCCATCGTCGGCTATGTGTAATTGTTGAGCAATATGCTTTGCGGTAAGCGGATGGTCGCCCGTAATCATCAACGGCCTGATTCCAGCGGAGCGACAGCGAGCGATCGCGTCGGCAACCTCGGCGCGAGGCGGATCGATCATGCCAAGCATCCCGAGGAAAATCAGCTGATCTTCGATAGACTCCAATTCGTTTTCAGCGAGTTGCTGATCGGTCAATGGGCGAAAAGCCACGCCCAGCACTCGCATTCCCTTCGACGCCAGCTTTTCGTTCGCATCAGCAATCCGGCGCTTCCACGAATCATCGATCGGCTTCGGCTCATTGTCGTCCCACACAAAATCGCAACGACTCACAATGCTGTCGACTGCGCCTTTTGTGAACGCGACGTGGTCACCATCAAGACTGACGATTGGCTGCAGAGCTGCTTTGACCGCTGGATCGCCGGTGACGTCGCCATTCGTTTCGATCCGATGGACAGTTGTCATGCGTTTGCGATCAGAATCGAATGGAACTTCCGCTTCGCGTGGCAACAGTGGCCCCAATTGATCTTTGCGCAACCCCATCTGCGCCGCGGCGACGGCCAGCGCTCCTTCCGTCGGATCACCAACTGCACGAAACGTTCGGTGCTCGTTATCTCGCTCTAGTTCGGCATCATTACACAATCCTGCACCTTCCAACAGCAAAGCGAGCCCCGAGTTGCCAGCGACCTGTTGCTGCATGAGCGACGCGTCAGTGTCGGACTTGGACACGTGCCCTATGTCGAGCTGTTCGCCAGCCACATCGAGCACCGTAACTGTCATGCGATTCTGTGTCAGCGTGCCTGTTTTGTCCGAACAGATCACACTCACCGAACCGAGCGTTTCCACCGCCGGCAGTTTACGAATCAGCGCGTTGCGCTGGAACATTCTGCGAGCACCAAGTGCCAACGTTACCGTCGCGACCGCCGGCAGCCCTTCTGGAACAACAGCGACCGCAAGACTCAACGCAGTCCTTAACATCAGCCAGCCATCTTCGCCAAGAATCACGCCCATCAAAAACACGAACGCGACAATTCCGATCGCAACAACCGCGAGCGTGCGACCAAGCTGAGCCAACCGAAGTTGAAGAGGCGTCGGTTCCACCTCGACCGATTGCAAAGACTTCGCGATGCCTCCCAGCTCGGTACTCATTCCGGTTTCGGTCACGATGGCTTGCCCGTGACCGTACGTCACGACAGTGCCCATGTACGCCATGTTCGTGCGATCACCTAGCGGCAAATCTCCCGAATCGAGCGACTCGGTGGACTTCGAAATTGGCTCTGACTCGCCAGTGAGCGCAGCTTCTTGGATTTTCAGATTAATCGATTCCAACAATCGACAGTCCGCCGGAATGTTGCTGCCAACTTCCATCGCGATGATGTCGCCGGGAACCAACTCGCGAGCAGAGACTTCTTGCACGGCCCCGTCTCGACGAACGCGAACGACCGGAACCGACAACTTCTTCAGCGCGGCAAGAGCCTTTTCTGCTCGGTAGTCTTGAGCAAATCCGAGTACTGCGTTCAACAAGACGATCGCCATGATCGCGATCGCGTCAGTGTACTCATGCAAAAACATAGACACGATCGCTGCAAACACCAGCAGCAGCACCATCGCGCCGCTCAGCTGCTCCCACAGAATCCGCCATGGACTGCGGCCGCCCGTTTCGATCAGTTCATTGAGCCCATATTCATGGCGGCGTGCTTCGACTTGCTCGGTGGTTAGCCCACGTGACGCGTCTGTGTCGAGTTGCTGCAGAGTATCGTCGAGCGTCGTGCAATGCCATTTCGTCATTAAGCTTCCTTCTTGTTCAAGGCGGTCAGTACTCGGCTAGGACGGCGGCAGATGAATTTTATCCGTTCGACGGACTTCTAGTCCGTCGCTTGCTAGTCTGCGCAGTGCATCGACAAACTAGAAGTCCGTCGTACGAACGATGCACGTAAACTCTCACCTGTCGGTCGCGTAAGCACCGCCATTCTTTACCGTTAGTGCAAATCTATCGGATTTACCAAACAACTCAAGTTGGCCGGCCATATCACGCAAGTCGATCAGTCAAAATCGCCGATCACGAATAAGATTCCGGTTAGTCGTTTTTCAGCGTGGCGTGACTGCATTGCTGTCGCTCTGAGTTTGCCGATTCGCACAATTCTGTTAAGCACAGATTCCTTGATGACTGCATTAGACGAAATACGGAAACGCTGGCCATCTTACGTCTACGTCTGCCTGTTACTGTTGTTGAGTGCCCTACTTGGATGTGCGGCGCGACGAGTCAATTGCAGTTTGCCAACGCAAGATCTTTTGCCGTTTTCCGAAAACGGTGAAGCCGAAATGCCGGACCGCTGGTGGACCGAGTTTGGCGATCCCGAATTAAACTTTTGCGTTGAGCAAGCA
>JAGQPC010000873.1 GCA_020426925.1 Planctomycetales bacterium
GCGGCGTAGCTCAATTGCGTTTTGACTTCTTTTTTGCAGTATCCGAAGTAGTTGTCGGCGATCAGCGTGACGATGATTCCTCGGTGGTCACGGCACGTCGCTTTGAATGCGCCACCTTCGTTGTAGAGTTCATCTTCGCGTTCCCAGCACATACCGTCATGTCTTTGTCGGTCCGTCGCTGCCGTGATGTGTGGCAACCCCAGCTCTTTTTTCGTTAAGCGAATCAAATGCGGTGCGAGAATTACACATCCTGTGTGGCCGGACCAATGAGCAACATCCAAGCGGGCATCGTTTTCAGGCAAGAATGGATCGCCGGCATTTCCGAAAATCGATTCTACAAAGTCCAAGTTTGCCACTAGGTTTCCTGGCGCGAAGAATCGGACTTCGATCGATTTTTCTTCGACTACGCCTGCCACTCCGGGGCACACGACTGGCCTGAGCAACAGCGAAACGAATGCTTCAGCTTTGTCTTCCTGGTTCGATGTGAACGGCAGTCGCATTAATTCTCGTGGTGGGCATAACGCTGCAGCTAACAGCGAAGCGAAAGCTCGCTTGGGAACTTCCTTCTTGTCAGCCGGTACGGCGTAACCCCCTTCGGCTACGTGGAACACGCCTTTTGTTGTACGGCGGTCTTTTTGCGGATTGTGGCACACGCCTTGGAATACGCGATGAGACTCGATGATATCCGACGAAAACGAATCGCCATTGGCTGGCAGCGACAAAATTCTCGCAAGACCGTGACGCTCAATCACCAGCGATTCTGACGGGACCCATTTGGGCGTTGGACGGTCAACCGGCCCACCTTCCAGATAGGATTCCAGAAACTCGTTAATCGCGTTGTCGGCCGGGCACAGCGGAGGATCAGCCTGCCGATTGCGTTCGCGAAGGTTCGCGAGCAGCGCTGCACCTAACTCCATGAACGGATAGTCAGACGTTTCGCCGTTGATCGGCAGCCCGCGAGCAGCCAACTTCAGATTGACGTATTCCACCAGTTGTGGATCTGCACATGGATCGATCGAACTCCTAGTCTTCGCGTCGATGCCAATCGACGTTTGCAAATCTTTCTTTCCGCCGGTCTCAAACAGAGGCAAGAGTAGGGTCCTTTCCGGTATGGAATGAATTCGGTCCGCCAAACCTAGATCGATGTCTGGGTAATGGCGATCATCAAGTTTACGACGTCTGCGCGCTGTTCGACTTGCGTGAGGGCATTTGAGTTCCAATAAGTCGGAACCTCAACGCGGCACTCGTCGAACACCTGGAGACCGTTTCAAACCGCCTAGTCACGTAGCACAACCGGAAATCAGAGTCGATTCGATTCCCTAAAGACATGTTCTACGTGTTGAAAGTGTCTTGGTGCGCCTATTCTCGCGTTTATGCCAGCGAGAGCAAGGCAGGCGTGTCAGAACGTTTAACATGCATCTTCATGCAAGGCAAACAATTGCGGATTTCCACTCGCCTATTCGGTTGTCGAAATAGTAGCAGGAACCGGTGGCAAAACCATATCGATCGAAGTCAGTGGGGGTTGATGCAGCATGGGTTGATGTAGTGCGGGCAATTGAAGCACGCCGCTGAAATTGCCCGTTGTTCCTGTCGGGAGCGGTTCGATCGCTGAAGCCAGCTGGACGCCAGGCTCTTCGAGGCTCGGGTCGATCGGGATTGCTCGAACGTCGCCGGGAAACCCTGATTCGGTACCAGGAATTTGCTCTAGCAGGTTTTCAAAGTCATCTCCGTCGTCGAATGGAGGAATCTGGTCAGGGGTAACAGGGCCGTCGGAATCGAAATTCTCGTCGCGTGGAGTTTCTTGAGACTCATCAGGCGTCGTCCCAGCTTCGGGATCGAGTGGCCGTTCGTCCACGAACGGGTCCGACTCGGCAATCTCACCAATGGTGCCGACAACGGGTGACGACGGCGAAAATGAAGATCCTACTCGACTGTATTGATCAGTTCTTTCGAATGGGCCGCCAAACGACACGTAGTCGTCATCCAAGCTAGTGTCGCAGACCGCGCAACCGAAACTGGCGATGACTAAGATTCCGCTAATGATTGCAGTACCAGCTGATTTCATAGTATATATCCGTCTGAACCTATCGAACGAAGACGCGGATCGGTCGCATGGTCTGGATCGGCAAAAGATGTCGTGGCACTTTAAAACGACTTTGCGGGATAGTTGATTTGTAACGGCGACAGCGAGCGAGCGATAGCAAGACGTCGCCGTGGCATCTCTCAATACCAGGAAGACGCCAATATGAGTCGAACATGGTTACAGCGGACAGGATATGACTTGTCTTGGATGCTGTGTCGAGTCGTTGCAAGGACGTTGTTTCGAGCGAAGATTCTGCATGCCGAGCGAAGCAAGATCGATGGCGGATTGCTGGTCTGCGCGAACCACCAGAGCTTCTTTGATCCGGTCATCGTAGGGCTCGCGTGCCGCCGTCGGTTGTGTTATTTGGCTCGGGCGTCGCTATTTCGGCACTGGCTGTTTGCGCGAATCATTCGATTCTACGAAGCGATTCCAATTGAACGCGAGGGCATCGGAATTGGGGGAATCAAAGAAACTTTGCGGCGGCTGAAACAATCACGGGCAGTTTTGATTTTTCCCGAAGGAACTCGCACACACGATGGCTCGCTGCAGCCTTTAAAGCCAGGATTCTGCTCTTTGGTTCGGCGAACGAAAGTTCCGATTCTTCCCGTTGCGCTGGACGGCGCGTACGAAGCGTGGCCTCGAGAAGCGAAGTTTCCTCGGCTATCGAAACTATCGATCTGTTTCGCGGAGCCTATCGATCCCGAAACGGTCGCTCAGCTGACAGACGAAGGTCTTGTGGAACTTGTGACGCAGCGGATTCAAGACAGCTTGGATGAGGCGCGAAGGCAAACGTGAATCGATTCACGCCATTGAGGAATCATCGTTGGCCGCTGTATGCCGATGTAGTCGGCACTCGGTTTGGAGTAAACGTTTCCGGCACGTAGAAATCACGCATCGTTGGCACGCGAGGCACGTGCGACAACGGATTCTGCGTCTGCGGCAAAAACGGAGCGGGCGCAACAATCGGCGCATTTCCAAACGCGTTGGTATGGTCCGCAATTGGTTGCCCGTTCCTTGATGGATAACGGCCATTCCCATATGTGTTGGCGGGTGGCACTGGAGGCGAAACTGGGCCGCGATTCAATCCTCCGCCGGAGTAGCCGCCGGTCGAGGGCATCTGATAGTTGTTCGGGTAGGACTGATACTGGTTCGACGGAGCCGCCGCAAACCCTCGAGGTGGCAAGGTGGAAACCGGACCTCCGGAATATCCAGTCGTAGGCAGGTCCGGGTTGAACGATGGCTGCAGCGGAGAATAATCGCCCGACAGTCCAGTTGATGCGGGCGCAGTCGGTCTAAAACGGAACGGCGTTGTGGGCGTGGGTGGGAACTGAGGCGAGAATATATTTGTCTCCTCTCTCTCGGGCATTTCGGGAGTCAGCGGTTCTAACTCACTGCCGTTGCGAGCCAACGGATCCTTTCGAGGACGCCGACGTCGCGGCGTAACTGGCTGCTCGGTTTCATCTTCTTCGTCGTTCACGCCCAAACGAGAACCCGGTTCGCTTTCTGTTCCTTCCTCGGAATCGATGTTTTGTGACGATTCGCGATTACCTCGGTTGGCAAATGTTTGAGGCTCCACTGAATCGCTGGCCTTTGTGTCCAAGCCAGGATTTAGCGGATCCGTTTCTGAATCTTCAGAGTACGCGAATGGATCTTGGTTTGGATCTGCCGCGTCCTCGTCGCTGTCTTCACTATTCGTCGCGAGAAAGTCAGGCGGAACGTAATCAGGGTTGCCTTCACCCGATTTGTATTTGTTCCACAGCTGTTCTGTCTCTGGGCTAATGCCAGTCTTTTCAAATTTATTGGTCCACGCAGATTTGTACTCTGGGTCCAACTCCTTCGCGGCCATGCTGTCCTTATAGGCTGCATCTACGTCGCCTAACATTTCGTAAGCATCGGCTCGAAGGTACAGAGGATCCGGATTCTCTGGGCGGAACTCGACAACTCGAGTGAAAGCGATCACTGCCTGCTCCAGATTCCTCGTTGCCGCATCCGGGTCGGCGTACCGTTCAGACGCCGCGATGCTAGTCAGGCAGCGCCCTTTCAGAATCTGCATGTCGCAGACGAGATCCTGGTCCGAAGACTTGTCGATCACTCGATCGATTTCGGCAATGGCATCTTCAAACTTGCCATCCTGAAACAGCGCGAGCGCACGTTGGTCAGTCAGTTGCTTGGAGCAGCCGCAGGATAAAATCGCGACGGATGCAAGAAAAACAATTAATTGAAAACGAATCATGGCAATGTGTTCAGGTCTTGTTTGCAAAGCCGAAAACGCGCCACTCGGCGAATGTTTCCGTCAGTCCACGGTATAAATCGTACCTCATGGAAGATGTACGGAATATGTTTCGTTCCGTTCATTTTGGACCGAAAACTGCAATGTGCGAGCGAAACGGCTATTTTTTTTCGTTTGGGATCACTGTGAGCGAGATGCCAAAACGTGTGTCACGCATCCACGACAATTTGTCGACCGTAGTGTACGCAGGCTCGGTCGAGCTGCATACGAATGGCCGCTTCACGTACGGTTTGCAACGATTGCGTTGTCGAATGCTTTTGATAATTAACGTGGATAAAGTGTGGTGACTGCGGAAACCTTACCGATATTCTTTTCGTTCGGACATGGATTGGCCGAAGAGCATTGAGAACACGGACGCCATCCAGATTCGTTTCGAACGAGATTCGGACCCGATGAATCCGCAAAAACCGCATTTTCTTCTCTTCTCACAATCCGTCTCGGATGAAGACCAGTCAGGTCGTTGGCATTTCGTGCTTGAACCGCTCGATGGTGGTCAGTGCATTGAGGCGTCCGACTCTGAGCCAGACTACGAAGGTGAGCGGCTAGAGCTACTTGCCGTCGTGCGAGGTTTGGAAGCATTGGACCAACCGTCGGCCGTCACGCTTGTTACTAACAGTCAGCAAGTGACGCGCGGGTTTCGAAACGGTCTTGCCCATTGGCGAGCCAACAATTGGAAGTGGGAACGCTTCGGGCGATACGTTCCGGTCAAGAATCAAGACCTTTGGAAGCGGATCGATCGCGCTCTAACGTACCATCACGTTGAATGCCGGACTTGGCGTTTCGATCCTCCTCACCTGCAAAAAACTACCAGCGTTCAATGTGACGAGCGAACCACCAGTGAGGGCAATGCCGCGTCATTACCGATCGCCGCGAGGCTCAAGAGCGCCGTCGGCAGCCTGAAATCCTGGGTCATGGGCGAGGGCGAACTGAGTAACGGTTGGGCACGAACGGCCTAGTTGTTGGGACTGCTTCGGGCCAGCTGTGACTCATCTCGGCGTAAGGCAATCTTTGCGCCGCTCAATCAAAACAGACAACATTTGTAGCTATACAACGGAACGAGGAGACACTGGTGCAATCGCAGGTCAAACTAGACAGCCTTGGAGCTTTAGTAGAATGTCGGCACGAGAACCCTTTTGAATTGCTTGGGCCTCATGAATTTGAAAGCAATGGCAACAAGGCGATTTCGGTGCGAGCGTACTTGCCGCATTCCGAACAAGTCTGGATTGCAGATAAGTCACACGGCGAACAGCAAGCGATGCGACGGGTGCACCCATCGGGTTTATACGAGGCCATAATCCCGTATGATTCTGCATCGAGCTACCAATTGCACGTTAAGGACTACACGGGAACAACGACATCGATGCACGATCCGTACGCATTTCCGCCGTTGCTGAGCGACTTCGATCTCTATCTGTTAGGCGAAGGTCGTCATTGGCATTCTTATGAAAAACTTGGCGCTCACGTGCGGACGATCGACGGCGTGACAGGAGTCAACTTTGCCGTTTGGGCTCCAAACGCTTCGGGAGTCAGCATCGTCGGCGACTTTAACCGCTGGGATGGTCGTCTCCATCCGATGCGGAAACACATTCCCAGCGGAATTTGGGAACTATTCATTCCCGGTTTAGAGGTCGGCGAAAAGTACAAGTTTCGAGTGAATCAAAACGGCCGTGGCGTCGACAAGTGCGATCCGTTCGGTTTCGCTGCCGAAGTGCCGCCGTTGACTGCGTCTATTGTGTCGGATCTCGATTCATTTGAGTGGCAGGATGATGCTTGGCTAAGCAAGCGGCGAGAATCGAATCAGCTCGACAAACCGATCTGCATTTACGAAGTGCATCTTGGCAGCTGGCGTCGCAAGGGTGATGGTCCAACCGATTGGCTGAACTATCGCGAATTGGCGCATCAGCTTGTTGAGTACTGTTCCGATTTGGGATTCACGCACGTTGAATTTCTGCCTGTTAGCGAGCACCCCTTCACCGGCAGCTGGGGATATCAAACGGTCGGCTACTACGCCGTGACGAGTCGGTATGGCACGCCAGAAGATTTCATGTACTTGGTGGACTACTTGCACCAGCACGATATCGGCGTGATCTTAGATTGGGTGCCGGCTCATTTCCCAAAAGACGATCACGGACTTCGCCTGTTTGATGGATCGGCGTTGTACGAGCACGCTGATCCGCGGCAAGGTGAACATCCGGATTGGGGCACGTTGATTTTCAACTACGACCGCAACGAGGTACGAAACTTCTTGCTTTCGAACGCTCTATTCTGGTTCGACAAATATCACATTGATGGACTCCGCGTGGACGCTGTCGCATCGATGTTGTACTTGGACTACAGCCGCGAAAACGAAGATTGGATTCCAAACGAATACGGCGGCC
>JAGQPC010000874.1 GCA_020426925.1 Planctomycetales bacterium
GGCATCAACTTCATCGACACGGCGCCGGACTATGGAGTCAGCGAAGAACGCATCGGTCGCTTCATCAGCCATCGGCGAGACCAATTCTATTTGGCGACCAAGTGTGGCTGCGCGTACAAACAGCACGACGACCACTTGGAGGTGATCCACGAATGGAAACCGGACGTTGTGCAGCGCAACGTGGAGTTGAGCCTCAGACGACTGCAGACCGACTACATCGACCTTTTGCAGTTTCATGGCGGCGACGCCGAAACGCTCAAGAACGCTGGGCTGATTGATCAATTGCTGGACCTGAAAGAAGCGGGCACCATTCGCCTTGTCGGCATCTCAAGCAAAATCCCAGACCTCGCCGATCTGATCGCTCTGAATGTTTTCGACGCATTTCAGATCCCCTATTCTTGCCTGACGCCTGAGCATCACGATTTGATCACTCAAGCCGCGGAATCCGGCGCCGGTATCATCATCCGCGGTGGTATTGCTCAAGGAGGCCCAGATGCAGAAATCCAACGTCCGGCTCTGAACGATGTTTGGGGGTCAGCGGGGCTCGACGCAATCCTGCCCGAGGGAATGTTGCGAGCGGAACTGATCCTGCGCTACACGTTGACGCATCCCCATTGTCATACGACGATCGTCGGCACGTGCAATCCCGAACATCTAAATCAGAACGTTGCGGCGATCGAAGCTGGGCCTCTTCCTGACGATCTGTACGAAGGAATTCGCGATCGAGTCGGGATAGCGTTGCGCGTAGTGTGACCTTCTCGAGCTACTGAGAGTTTGGCCGACTTACGCGGTGGCTGTGGGTGGCTGGTGGTCGAACGCAAGCGAGCCCCCAGCACTGAATTGCGAGGGCTGGTCGAACGCTATCGAAGGTTGGCTCGCACGTGCTTCGCGTTGCCGACGAGGCCGGCCACTGCCGATGATGCAGCGACGACGCTGGAATACAAAACGCCCAGAAGCATAACCGCGATCCAAGGTCCCGCTTCGTGTGGCTCTGGTGTATACGTTTGCAGCACGAAATAACCTTGTGCGTAGGGAATCGCGCCAAGGATCAGGATCAGGGCACTCGCGATTCCAAGTGGCATCTGTAGCCTGACTCGAACCATGTAAAACACGGCAGCGGCCGACGTTCCGACCAACATCAACGGGTAGAAAGAAATGACGCTGATTGTGGGCGGAAGGCTTGGATACTGATTCCAAAGCGTTGGGCCAGCAAACATTGGGAAAAGATTTCCGGACGTCAAGTCGTCGATTCGGATATCGTTCGCGGCGTCCAAACTGCTGAGTACGGAAACAGATGTTGCCATTACGGATGCGATGAAAACTCCCAGCAACAGTGTTATCGCGGTCAAGATTTTCATTGGATCTGCCCCTTGAGCAACCGAAAATGCTGCGTTCCACGTCAACGCAACTATTCGAACATACGATACGGTCGCGCCAGGAGAGCTCAGAAAAATCGTGACTTCGGAAAGCACGCATCGCGGTAGAAGCACCGCGGGTTTCCACAGTGCTCCTTTGCGTTTAAGTTTGAGGCTTAGTAGCTCAGTGCATCTTTACTTTCGGGTAGCCCGTAGTGGATCTTGCTAAAGATCCCGTCGGCCAGGAAGTTTAGCAACTTCCACTACTCGAAGAGCAAGCTGACACAAGATTGAGCCGCCGATTCGATGCGTTGGCGTCACTTGGCAGCCACCGTCAACGACGCTGATAATTCCGTAGACGTTGGTGGGCGACAGCTTTCGTTCGTGCACGCTTGGAATTGCACTTTGCAGCCGATTGTCTGGTCACCGCTTGCTGCTGCTTCGCCAATTTCTAGCGGCACGGAAAACAGCACATCATGGTGGTACGAGCTGATTTCGCCAAGCGACGATGACTCGACGATTGCGTCAGGTAACGTCCATTCGCCAGCGGATACTCCGGTCGGAAGTGTTAATTCAAATTTGGTTGGACGACCAACACCAACTGGACCTTCAACGGCGTAGATGTGCCACGGATCTGCGATTTTCGCTCGAACAACGAGCTGCACCGTTCCGCCTGGCGTCGCGGTTGGTTGGTCCAACGCAATTCCCCATGTGACTGGATTTGATCCAGACGGTTCGTCGACCAGAACGTCAACCTCGGCCACGCCCGTCAAAGGACTGTCAGCACTGTCCGCGGACGATTCCGTTTGATCGGCCGTGTCGGCCGATGGAGTATCGCTTGTGCATCCAAGAAATAGACACGACAGAACGAGCATGAAGGGAAGGCTGTATCGCATTTTGTCTGGCTCCGCATTGGGGAATGATCTCTCACCAATGCGAAAGCTTACGCTGGCCATCGAGAAAGTGAAAGTGTGCTTCGGGGAAGTTCAGCAGCAGCGCCTAATGGTCCTTGTCCCAATCGTTGTCGGCGATGGCCGCATCAATGTCGGCATTTCGAGCCACAAATCGCCTGTGGGAAGGCATCTCGCCAAACAGCGATTTGTGCAAGACGACGTCGACCGCTGCCACGTAACTTCCCGCCTGAAACGCCGCGACCAAGTCGGCGGTCGTAAAATCTCCGTCGCCGTTCCAGTCCCCTTCGGACCAAGTGGAGTTTCCTGAAACGTCATCTTCGTATTCGTTGGCCTGGAAAATCAGAACTAAGTCGCGCGAGTTGAACATGCCATCGAAGTTCGCGTCGCCAGGAATTCTCGAATCGGTCCACGCTTGACTGAACCCGGTATCAAGTAATCCACCGTTATTGCCAAAAATCTGAGATGAGCCAGGATCCAGGGTCAACTTGTATTCGCCAGGTAGCAGAACGCTGTCCAGCAGCCCAGCGATTACCCAGTGCTGGTTATCGGTAGATTCCAATTGAGTCGCTGGAGCGAACGCGATTTGCTGTCCGTCGCGTTCAAGTTTCAGGTCATCTAGTTCGAAGCCTTGGACGGGCATGTCGAATTGGATTTCGATGTTATCGATGACTGTCGAATTCGGCACGTTTCTGTCGTGAAGCGTGACCGATTCAACAATCGGCGCCACAGTCGTTTCGGAGGAATCATAAATCCGAATGTTGTCGAATACTGTCACGTCGGTTGAGTAGAAAGAGAGTCGGTGGAAGTTCACGTAGATCGTGCCATTCACTTCTGTGCCGGAAGCGGCAAGCAGTTCGTCCAGATCGAACTTGTAGTGAACATAGTCGTCGAATTGAGGCACCAGGTCGGTGATTCCATCGCCATTGAGGTCTCCGAATCGCTCGATCCCGTCCTCCGTGTCCAGCAAGAATTCAGGGCCTCCGACTTGAACCATGCTGGTCGCACTGGAGCCAACCAGTAGCTGCCCCATGTTACGGCTGCCCCCGTCACTTTTCCGCGGGTTGTTCGACGTGCGAGACATGTCGAACTCCAGCACCAAATCGGTCGTGTTAGCCAATCGGTTGACGTCGAGCGCCAAAATACCATCGTGCTGTGACCAACAGTCTGCAAATTGAGTCTGCTGCAAATGGTACTCACCGAACGGATCGAAGTCTCCCGTGATCCGCCACTCGCCGCCGGCGCGAGTTCCGCTTTCATTGATTGTGTGGAACATCCAACCGCCAAGCGTTGTGATGTCTGGACTCGTGAATGTTTGCGTGTAAGGGATTTGGACCGGGTCGAGGTCGACGAAGATCAGTCCACTATAAACATCGTCGCTTAAGCCGTTAAATGCGTCTTCCGTTTGATTCATCGGGATCTGATTGGTTGCGAGAATGCTCGGCCCTACGTAGAAGTTGTAGAGACCAGCCATTTCCGGTGTCGGAAAGTACACGTCAAAGGCTTGTTCATCAATCTGCTGAACGTTTGCCGCGTCAATCTTTCCACCGGTTAGTTCCAGCCTCGCGTCTTCCGCCGTGAAAGTCGCAGCGTCGATCGGTTTGTCAAACGTGACAGTAACCTT
>JAGQPC010000875.1 GCA_020426925.1 Planctomycetales bacterium
GTGAACCGAAGGCGAGCTTGGATTGATCACAAAAAGCTGCCCCGATGAAGCTGAAAACCTGACCTTGAACTACGTCAGGGATTTGTCTCCACGTCTGTCGCTTGTTTGACTGGACGCAAATAGGAAATCGATCGCAGCGGCGATTTCTGAGCTCCTGCCAGTTGCATCGGCACGGTACGTTGCGTGTTTAAACGCGAAGACAATGTCCGCCGAATCGAAATCTCCATCTCCGTTCCAGTCACCTTCGTCGAAGGTAGAGTTATTTGGAACACCATCTTCGTATTCACCAGCGGAGAACGCAGCCACAAGATCGCCCGAATCGAAAACTCCATCGTTGTTTGAATCAGCCGCGGCACGATTCTCGAACCAAGCAACTCGCAGGCCGTTGTCGAACGTCACCAGCAAATCAAGATCCTGATCGCCATCGATGTCACTGACGAAAAGCGTCGGTTTGATGCCAGGCATATTTTCGGCGAGTACGTGTTTGGTGAAGGCAGTTCCGTCTCCAGAAGCGTTTTCGTAATACAGAATCTTGCGTTGCACGCCAGACGTCATGACGACATCAACGTCGCCGTCGGCATCCATGTCGCCGACATAGTGATCGTTGCGGCTGAGATCGCCGGTGACGAACGGATCGTGTTGCTCAAAAACACCTCCGCCCACATTTTCTTGCCACTGCAAGCGGAACGATTCATGCACAAGAAAATCTTGGTCTCCGTCGCCATCCATGTCGGCTGCGGAAACCTTGCGCGGATGATTTTCACTGATGATGTGGGCATCACCAAAATCTCCAAATCCGTCTAGGTTTTCATACCAAGCACTCAGTGGTCCCCACGCAACAACGTCCAAGTCAGAATCGTTATCAATGTCGACGGGAAAGACGCCATCTTCACACGCCGTAATCTCTTCCTTGGTGTCGAAGATTCCAGTTCCATTGTTTTCAAGCCAGGACAATGTCAAGTCGTAGCGATTTCCTGCCAGCACATCGAGATCGCCGTCACCGTCAATATCGGTCGCAGAAATTGACGTCGCCTTTTTATCCGCGACAGCCTTGGCCGCCCCAAACGTTCCTTTACCGTCCTCGTTCTGAAACCATTCGATTTTTTTCTGCGTCGGCCGTGTCGCGAGAACATCGATATCTCCATCTCCATCGATATCGCCGCCGGCAATCGCTTCTACGGCAGTATTGGCGATGATGCGTAGTGTACCAGGCTGCCCGAGTCCGTCTAAGTTTTCGTACCAGCCGATCACTTCCTCTCCGGCGACATTGGCGGCAAACACAATGTCCAAATCGCCGTCTTCATCCATATCGGCGGTAAACGCAGAGCGGGCATTCGATAGACGAATCGCAATCGTATGGTCTTCGAAATTGCCTTGGCCATCATTTCGCATCCAGACCATGCGACTTTCTTTTTCGTGGTAGAAAACGAAGTCATCGAATCCGTCTGCGTCAATGTCACCAATATCAATTGTTCGAAGGTCAGCTGGGCTACCAATGTTAAACAGGGTTTCTCCAAGCAGTTGTTGTGAGCCAAACTCGCCTAGACCGTTCGAATTCTCGTACCACGCTATTTTTGTGTCCAGGTGTGACACAGTGTAGACGTCCAAATCGCCATCACGATCCACGTCGTTGACCGAGATCTCGATCGTGCTGACGGCAACGCCTTCTGCTGCGACGGGAATTGGATCTCCAAAAGTTCCGAGACCATCAAGGTTGGGATACCAATCGACTTTGATTGGCCTGAATGGGGAGACAATCAAATCTAAATCGCCGTCACCATCCATGTCGCCCGAGTTCAGTGCTCCGCGGTCAGTGACGGATGTGACAGCAAAGGAATGCGGCGCCCCGAAGTCGCCGAGTCCGTTAGTGTTCGCGAGCCAGCTAACCTGGCCATCGCCAGCTACGACCATATCCAGATCGCTGTCGCCATCGACATCGGCGCTGTGGACGTTGAGCACCGAAAATGGATCGACGTTTTGGTAAATGGTTTTGGCGTCAGCAAACGTCAGCGCTCCCGTGTTTTCGTACCATACAACTTCTTTGGGCACAAACTGCGCATCAATTGATGGGTCAACGACCGAAACAATGTCAAGATCGGCGTCACCATCGACGTCGGCGAGGTGGAATCCGGCGGATTTAAGATTCAGGTCACGCTTTTCGAACGTCCCCAATCCGTTGGCGTTGACATAAACCTCCAGTCCGCGGTTATGAACGAAACTGTCAAATCGATCGAAGTTTTTGTTGCCGATGATGATGTCGTTGTCGCCGTCGCCATCTATGTCTGTCACGGATAACAACTTCGGATCTACGGTGCGAATCGAACTTGCATTAATTTGTCCGATCGAATTCGCAATGCCGAACGTACCCTTTCCGTCAAGGTTTTCGTGCCAAGCTAAGTAGGGCACGCTCGCGTTTGGACCAAAACGCAAAAAGCCTCCCGTAACGGCCACAACGTCTAGATCGCCATCACTGTCCAGGTCTGCAAGACGAGTCAGCGGACTGGCTACGGAATTCGCGACATCGTGCTGAACGACGCTGATCAATGTCAAGCAGTATCGCGGTTCCAATGCTTCGGCGCGAAGCCTATGAAGGTAAGCAGTACGTCGGCTCATTTGATGGTTCCCTTCTTGTCCGCGGTTTCGTCAGACTTCGTGATCCATTGGGCTTCGATCGAGGCAGCAACTAAGTTGCGATGAGGCTGTGACGCAAGTTCGTACGTATTGGACTGAAATGCCAGTACGAGGTCGGCCGAATCAAACTCGCCATCGCCGTTCCAGTCTCCTT
>JAGQPC010000876.1 GCA_020426925.1 Planctomycetales bacterium
CGCTGGTTAGCGTTGGCGTTGGTGTTTGTGCGGAAGCAGGTGTGCGGCCAAACTTCCTCATCATCATGGCTGATGATTGCACGTACAACGACTTGCCAGTCTACGGCGGGCAAAATGCGATCACGCCGAATATCGACGCATTGGCAACACGTGGGCTCACTTTCAATCACGCATACCTTTGCTCTGCGATGTGCCAGCCGTGCCGAGCAGAACTCTTTACTGGCCGCTACCCGCTGAGCAACGGATGCGCATGGAACCACTCGGCCAGTCACCATGATGCGCGGAGCCTGCCACACTTGCTGCGACCGCTCGGCTATCGAGTCGGGCTGGCGGGCAAAGTGCACGTACTGCCGCAGCAAGCATTCCCGTTCGATCAAGTCGCTGGATTCGATCCGAATTGCGTTCGAAATCCCACGCGGAAGCATGAGCTTCAGTCGCTCCGCGAGTACATTTCGAGTGATCACGAAAGTCCGTTTTGTTTGGTTGTCGCGCTCGTCGAGCCGCATGTACCGTGGGTGATGGGCGACGCTTCGCAGTATCCGCCTCGCAAAATTCAGTTGCCTCCAAATCTTGCCGACACTCAGTTGACTCGCAAACATTTTGCCGACTACCTGGCCGAAATCACGTACATGGACGGACAGGTCGGAGAGATCCTAGCTGCACTTCGTGATTCGGGAAACGAGTCGAACACCGTGGTGATGTTCACGTCTGAACAAGGGTCGCAGTTTCCAGGCTGCAAATGGACAAATTGGAACACCGGCGTTCATTCCGCGATGATTGTCGCATGGCCAGGGCACGTGACTGAGAACGAACGGACCGACGCGATCGTTCAATACGCCGATGTCGCACCAACGCTGTTGGACGTCGCAGGTGAGAAACCAGATCTGGATGCGTTCGATGGTTCTAGCTTTGCCAACGTGCTAACTGGACAGGCCAAGACCCATCGCCAGTTTGCGTTTGGCATGCACAACAATTTGCCGGAAGGACCGGCTTACCCAATTCGATCGATCACTGACGGAAAGTTTCGCTACATCAGGAACCTGACTCCCGACGAACTTTATGTCGAGCGGCATTTGATGGGCGGCGGACGACTTAACAATCCCTATTGGTCGACTTGGCTGGGAGCCGATCCTGTCACGAAAAAGAGCGTGTACGATCGAGCCAAACGCTATATGCTTCGTCCCGCCGAACAGCTTTACAAAACGAGTGACGATCCGTACGAACTAACGGACGTCGGAGGCGATCCCCAGTACCAGGAAGTCAAGAAACGCTTGAGTGCTCGTTTGGATCAGTGGATGCGAGAGCAGAGTGATCCGGGCAAAGCCGTCGACACGGTCGAGGCACTCAAAGCTGCTCGATCCGGAAAACACCTGCACGGTCCCGGAAAGGCGAACACAACGGAGTAGCCGACTCTATGCGCGAGAGGTGACGTGCCTATATGTCTTCGTCGGCAAACACCGCTTCAACGGCCGCGACGTCGCGTCGGTAGTTTCCGTTTTGGAATGCGAATACGAAATCTTGCGAATTGAAGTCACCGTCGCCGTTCCAATCGCCCTCTTCAAATGTTGAATTGAGTGGAATACCGTCTTCGTATTCGGCCGCTTGGAAAACCAGAACGAAGTCGGATGAATCGAACCGTCCGTCGCCGTTTGAGTCGCCAGGGATTCGTGCCGGTCGGCTTTCTTGTCCGGGGCTGCCACCGATTTGCGTGCTCGGCTGCCAGCTTTCCGCATCAGCCCAGGCTGCGACGTCGGCTGCGTGTACGTTGACGATTTCCAGCGAGTGACCACCTCCATCGGTTGATTCGTGCCACGCATCGTCGTACGCGAACTGATGAATTTGTTCTGTGCCGGCAAGTAGTGTGAGCGTTTCACCGTTGTTGCTCAGTCGACCGCTCCATTGTCCTGCGACTGGAAGGGTTGTTCCGTAACGAGCTTCAAACGCAGAGATGTCTTCGACAATGACGACTCGATCGCCCGCCGCGAGTTGCATAATGTCAGCATTGGCAAAGTCGAATGCGATTCCGTCGTCGCCGGCCAACGCAAATCGGACATTGCTGACGTCGATCGCGTGGTCGCTGACATTCACAATTTCGATGAACTCAAAATCGTCCTTTTCCAGGAATCCCGCTGCGATTTCTTCGTCAGACGGGTCTGCCGGGTTATAGTGAATTTCGCTGATGCGAATCGAAGTCTTGTCAGCTGGCGGAACACCGGTGGTAAATGTTGCTTCGGTCATTGGCGACCAGACTCCGTCTGCCAGAACGCGTGCTTTCACTACCGAATCGATCGGCACTGAAAACGGAGCGGTGAAGTTTTGCGCCAGTGGAGCGATGTCACCACCGACCAATCGCGGATCGGAGCCATCCGTGGTGAAATAAATTGTTCCGTTGTGAATGGCCTGAAACGCAATGGTTTGATTGGCTTCCAAACGTCCGCCGTGTTGGACAAACTGAGGTGCGTCGGATGCTTCAAAGTCTCCGAAGAATCTTTCCATTTGCGAAATCAAGATATCGGTGCGTTGAGGGAAGAAGCGTTCATTCATCACGGCGAGAACCGATTCCCAATGTTCGACAGTGCGAGGCGCGGACGCAGAATGCAAGTCACCCCACCGTGCCGATTCTGCGGCGAGCGGAAGTCGAATCTCATCGGCGCGAGCATTCCACGTTTCGGCAACGCGATCGGGAGTTAATGCTCCTCCATTGTGCAAGTGCTTCTGCATTCGGTCGGCTACGTGCAGGCGGTACTCGTACGAGTCCGTTAGCTGGCGATGAATGCGAGTCGGCCGTCCAGCTCTCGCCGTTGTCGTCACATTCAGTCGGATGTCGGCGTCTGGAACTCGTAGCGGCCCAGAAGAATTATCATTTGAGCGATTAATGTCCGCTCGTTCAGCGTCCCAACTGAAGAAGATGAATTTGCCGTCTTTGCGACGTCCCGTACGGAAGTTGTTGTGGTCCCAATCGCCGTTGCCTGCGTAAAAGTTAAGTAGTAGGTAATCGATCATGTTGTCCATGTCGATCCGTTCTGCAAGCTCGCGGTATTTGTCGTCGGCGTCCATGTCTCTGTCGTCGGCGATATCGAAGAGTGCTTCCCAGCCATCGGTCGTTCCGCTGACTGCTTCGACTGCGGCAGTTTGACCATTCACGTCTTTGATTGCGTCGTAATCTTCTGCGTCGCCGCCAAGATGTAACGCCATGAACGATGCATCGTGTCGCTCGAACACATGGTATAGGCCCCAATACAATCCATTGATGTAAAGATGTGAATAGAGTTGCTGCGTCGTCAGGTGCCCCATGGCGATCTGCATGTCGCGTTGCCACTGATCGCGAATGTACTGAGCCCGCTTGGCAGTACCCGGATTCACCCACGAATCGCCGTTGCCACCTCGCAAGATTAAGTTCTCGTGCGCTTCGCCTTCGCCAATTCCAAACAATGGCAGTTCCAGGCTAGAGTGCCCGTAGTCGTCGCGAAAGGCAAGCCGCATGTTGTGTTTTCGCCGGTCTGGATTTCGGCTCGCATTGCCGGCCATGCGAATTCCAGAATCGATTTGCATATTCTCGAACTGATCGAAACCGACGAACTCAACCGACGTTGCAATTTCATACTCGTCACCGTGCGACTGCGGGATCGATTGAATGCCGCGTGTCCCGAAAAACTCTTCGTTATCGACAGTTAGTGAGATTATCGGGAGAGCTCGCAAGGCCTCGGCAACGTTCGGGTCATAGAATGGAGATTCGGTGTCGCTCACAACGCGAGGGTCCATAGCGTAGTCGGCCGCTCCAGCCGCTCCCCATCGAGCAGGAAAGCCTGCGGGGTCTGCGGGCTGCGTGAGAATGTCTTCGATGAAGAAGTAACTTTGCGTTCCCGTTGAACTTGGGACCATTCCCGGCTTGAAAGCCGCGGCGCGGAGATTACTCGTGCGTGAGACGTCGATCGGCACTGTGTACAAAACACCTGTTTCCTGTGTTGGAATTGAGCCATTAAGCGTGTAGTAGATCTGCGCGTCCGGCGTTGCCACTTCCAGCGCGACTTTTAATGCGTCGTCGTAGAAGCCTCGTTCTTCGCTAAACGTCACACCGTCTACAATGCCAGAAAGCTGGTCCGAATTGTCGGCCCCGAGCGTTGGAACACTTTGGTATCCAAGCTCGGGCGATCTTCCGTAGGAAACGTCGGGATACTGCTGAGGAATATCGACCCATTCGTCGAGGACAATACCGAGCGGCGTTGTCAGTGCTAAATACTGGCCCGCTTCGTGACTGATTTTGAAATTGGTGTGCAGGTAACCGTGCTCGTCGAGAGCCGGATCGGTGATGTTGAGTCGCGAAGCAAACACAACCAAATACGAGTTCGCTGGAATTACTGTGTCCGTGGGAAACGCCCACTTCGTCGGATTGTCGACATTGTCGGTCAAGTGGAATCCTGAAATGTCGAACGGCTCTGAGTTGTTGTTCCGCAGTTCAATCCAGTCGGGCGTGTGGAGCTGACTGTCGAAACGGCCGTCCGGAGTTTCACGGGTCGTCGTGACGACCGTGTCGGCGTTTGCTGCCATTATCTCAGATAGCGTTACAGGCGATTCGCCCACAAACACGGTGACGACTCCGCTGCTGACTCCACCTGCAGAATCTCTGACTTCATAGGTAATTGAGTCTGCCCCGACAAATCCGTCGTTGGGCGTATAGGTCATTTGTCCGTCCGCTTCAATAACGAATGACCCGTTGTCGCTGCGTTTATTGACTGGAGTCATCGAAAGATCTTGTTGATCTTCGACATCCGAATCGTTTAGCAGCAGGCTATGCTCGGCGTCCAGCCTCAAAGGCGTATCGGCAAGAGTAAACAGAGTCTCGCCGTTGACGACCGGCAAGTCATTCACCGCTTGAACGGTAATTGTCACGGACGCTATTTCTGAATCGTCGGTGCCATCGCTGATGAAATAGCGAAACGAGTCCGTCCCAAAAGCATTTAGATTCGGCGTGTAGATGAAAGATCCATTGTCGGCAAAGTTCAATATGCCTCGAGCCGGTTGTTGGACGACGACGGGCACAAGCGCTGTTCCTTCACGGTCGGAATCGTTGGACAGCACGCCTTGATCAACGGCGACGATCAGTGGCTGATCTTCGGTTGCTGTGTAGGAGTCATCGACCGTTTTTGGAGCTTCGTTCACAACAATCGACGCAGTCGTGGTCGAGCCGACGTTCGTTCCATCGTCAATTTGATAGAAAAACGTGACGACGCCCGACACGCCTTGTGGATCGAATGTGAAGGAACCGTCAGGCGAAAGATTCAATGCTCCCGACGAGACGTCGTTTTGCAAAACAGCTTGCAAGGCTGCGTTGTCGACGTTGACGTCGTTTTGCAAAACGCCAACAAATGCTGGAACGGTCAATGTGCTCGTTGGCGTTGTCTTGTAGGTGTCGGTGACTCCGAAAGGCGCGTCGTATTGCGGTTCGACGTTGATCGTCACAGTCGTTGGCTCTGAATCTCGGAAATCGTTTGCTGCGTAAGTAAACGAATCGACGCCGAAAAAATTCTTGTTCGGCGTGTAGATGAACGCTCCACTTGGATTCAGCGCGACTGTGCCATTTGACGCCGCTTCGATCAAATGAGCTGACAGCGCGTCGTTTTCATTGTCGGTGTCATTGGCTAGCACTCCGTCAGTGGGCGTTACAGCCAACAGAGAATCTTCGGCCGTTGAGTATGCGTCAGGATTGGCGACCGGAAGTTCGTTGTTGTAGTACGCGTCGAACTCGCACTGAAGTTTCTGAACTTCGTTCGCAGACAACGCGCCGTTGTAGACTCGTACTTCAGAAATCAAACCAACGAAAGGTTTGGAAACCGAGAACGGATCGCCGATCCAGAAATCGAGCGGCCCGCGTGCGGCTTCGTTTCCACCCGTGGCAAATACAGGCTCCGCGTCGTCGACGTACAACGTCAGTTCGCCGGCACTTCGCGTGAATATGGCAGTGTGTCGTTCGCCGTCATTGCGGTTCGCGTCGGCAGCAAAAACCGTTGTCGTTGCGGGTGGAAAACCTTTGCCAGTGCCCGCACCAACTCGACCATTAGCATTAATAGAGACTCCCCAATCGGGGGCGAAACCGAGTTGATTTGAATGGACGACACCTGAACCGGAATGCCATTCGGAGCTCGCTGGTCCAAGGTCCTGCGAATCGGTCGCGAACACTGCCGCGATGGTAAAGTCCTCGGCT
>JAGQPC010000877.1 GCA_020426925.1 Planctomycetales bacterium
GCAGCTTCCAAATGAACATTCAGGAACTCGCCACGTGTTATTGCGAGAAGCTTCCAGTAAAAGTTTTGCTGTTGAACAATCAGCATCTTGGGATGGTGGTTCAATGGGAAGATCGCTTCATGGAGGGTAATCGAGCTCACACTTACTTGGGCCCGATCGATCACGCAGAAGCTACCGGTTCAGGTGACAGTCCCTTTGCCCAAGAGCGATATCCTGATTTCGTTCAGATTGCGAAAGGGTACGGTTGTGGCGCCGCCACGGTTTCTAAGAAGTCAGACTTGTTGCCGGCGCTCGAAGAAATGATTTCGTATCCTGGCCCATACGTTCTGGATGTCGAAGTGCCGTACCAAGAACATGTCTTGCCGATGATTCCGTCGAATCACACGGTGAAAGACATCATTACTGAATAACTGATGACCAGTCGCGGTTGTCGTTACGAGACAGTCGCTCGAGGGAGCCTGATGGATCCGGTACGTATCACGATCGCGTTAGGTCCGCTTGCGATGTACCTCGTGCTCATCGGTTGGTTGAATCTGTCAAAGCGTCCATTCGTCACCAGCGGCGCACGCGATTTCTTGGCATTAGCGGTAGCCCTGTCCGGATTGGTCGCGGTAGGGCCGCTGGAATTGTTCATGCCCGAACAGGCTGCGGCCGTGATGGGCGGGAAAATCTGGATTCCTCTGATTCTGCTCTACCTACTAGTTACGTCTTTGATTTCCATGGTCATGAAGCCACGGATTATCGTGTACAACATGTCGGCTGACGAGATTCGCCCGATGGTAGGAAGTATTGTCAGCGAGTTAGATCATGAGGCTCGATGGGCAGGCGACAGCGTTTGCTTGCCGAATCTGCGCATGCAGTTGTATCTTCAAACGCACCCAGCGATGCGTAACGCTCAGCTCGTTGCCACAAACGGCGAGCAAAATCTGACTAGCTGGAAGCGACTAGAATCGCAGCTCTACCAAGCGATGAACAACGTCTCGGTTACTATGAACCCGAGAGCCGTTCTATTCTTCATCGCCGCCTCAATCATGATCGCTGTCATCGGCGTATCGCTTCTCGCGGGGCGCGAAGTAATTGCAGAGCGCATGGCGGATTTCTTTCGGCTGTAGACGCGTGTCAGAACGCTGATCACAACAGTACTTAAGCAACGATCTCCTTCACGACGTTTCCGTAAACGTCTGTCAATCGGAAGTCGCGGCCGGAGTAGCGGTAGGTCAGTTTCGTGTGGTCCAGGCCGAGAAAATGCAAGATAGTCGCGTGTAGGTCGTGCGTGTGTACTTTGTTTTCGATGGCTGTGTCGCCCGTGGGATCGGTGCTGCCGTATCGAATTCCGCCTTTCACGCCGCCGCCAGCGAGCCACGTCGTAAAGCCTCGATTGTTGTGACGGCGGCCGCCGAAGTTGTTTTGCTCGGCGGGAGTGCGACCGAATTCACCGGTCCAAACAATCAATGTCTCGTCGAGCATTCCTCGTTGTTCCAGATCTGACATTAGCGCTGCAATTGGCTGGTCGATTGAATGGCAGTTCTTGGCAAGTGCCGTCTTGAGATTGTTGTGCTGATCCCAGCCTCGAGTTGCAATTTCGATGAAGCGGACGCCCGCTTCGGAAAGGCGGCGAGCCATCAAGCACTGCATGCCAAAGTTGGATGTTTCTTTGGCGTTGATACCGTAGCGCTCTTTTGTCGCTTCCGATTCACCGGCAATGTCGACCAGATCTGGCACTGACGACTGCATTCGAAAAGCGAGCTCGTATGAATCAATGATTCCATCGACTAGAGATTCGTCCTTTGATCTCGCGACAAGATCTTTATTCATCGATTGAATAAGATCGAGTTGACGGCGTTGGCGGCGAGGATCTTTCTTGCCTCGAATGTTGGCGATCGGATCGCCACCGACGTTCACTCGCGTACCTTGGAATGCGGCAGGCAAAAATGCTGATCCGTAGTTTTGTGCGCCGCCAAGATTTCCGGGTGGATTGATCGTGATGAAACCTGGCAAATCCTGGTTCTCTGTGCCAAGCCCGTAAAGGACCCAACTGCCCATCGATGGACGGACGAAGTTCAATGCTCCCGTGTGCGCCATCAGCGTTGCCACGGGATGCGCAGGATTGTCGGTGTGCATACTGTTGATCAGGCACATGTGATCAGCATGTTTCCCCAGATTCGGAAAAAGCTCAGAAATCATCAAACCGCTTTCGCCACAAGGAGTGAAATCCCACGGAGACGCCATGAGTTTTCCGTTTTGCTTGCCAGCGGTTTTTCCGTGCAGAGACTTCAGTTCGGGCTTGTGGTCGAAAGTATCGACGTGCGAAGGTCCACCTTGCATGAACATGAAGATCACGCGTTTTGCTTTCGCCGGAAAATGCGGTTCGCGAGGGCTAGTTGGCGACGCGAAGTTTTCGCGCACGCTGTCGCCTGTTTCTTTCGCCGATAATTGGTTTGCCATCCCGGCGAATGCTAGTGCACCAAACCCGCTACCGCCAAATCGCAACATCTCGCGCCGGTTGAACATTTTCTTTACCCTTCTTCGTTGTGCACATCCACTCAGCTATCAGCAGACTTCAACGCCCGCTGCAGGCTATTCGGGATATCATCGGTAGCGGAATTCGGCGCTGGCAAACAGCGCTTGGCACACATCTGTCCACGCAATAGATTCCGCTCGTGCTTTTCGCGTTTCGGTGTCTATCGTGTCTACAACATACTGCAGCGTTCTGCTGATTTCGTCTTCCGTAGGAGTTCTACTTAGCATTCGTCGATACGCCGCGACAATTCGCTCGCTGTCATCATTCGATTGTTCGATTAGCTCTTTGGCCGCAAGCTCCGCCTGTTCTAGCACGAAATCGCTATTCATCATGAACAAGGCCTGGGTCGGCACTGTCGTCACGTCTCGTTTGCCGCGCACCTCACTTGGATCTGGGAAGTCGAACACCGTGAAGAATTCATCAATGTTGTTGCGGACGACGGGCAAATAAATGCTGCGAACGGGCAACGCGAGGTTCGAAGCCACTTGTCGATTGCGGCCGCTTTCGGCAATCGGAAGCTCTGCAACAGGCGACGCGTCTGGCCTGTTAAGTTGCAACGCACCGCTGGCCTGCAAGATTGCGTCACGGATCGATTCAGCGTCCATTCGACGAGGCGCCATTCGCCAAAGATATCGATTGTCGCCATCGATCTGAGCGTTTTTTTCGGACGGTTCGCTGCTCAACTGGTAAGTGTGGCTGAGTGCGATTTGCCTAACAAGCGACTTTATCGACCAGCCTTCTTGCATGAACCGGTTGGCCAGATAGTCAAGCAGTTCGGGGTGAGTTGGTCGCTCGCCCATGGTGCCAAAATTGTCGACCGTTCGTACGATGCCTTCACCGAACATGTGTTGCCACACCCGATTGACGATCACACGAGCGGTCAGAGGATGCTTGTTGTCGACCAACCAATTCGCCAGTTCTACCCGACCACTTGATGTTTCCGGGAGTTGCATGTGCTCAGTCGTGGCAACTTGCAGAAAACCTCGCGCCACGCGACCGCCCAACTTTCCGGGATCGCCTCGCAGGTTGATTTTGCAATCTGCGATTTCTTGCTTGTCGCGAACTCCGATTGCCAATTCACCCGTTGGCGGCTTGCGGCCTCGATCTTGTTGGCTGACGCGCCTGATTCTCCTCTGGATCTGCTTGCGTTCCTGATTGAGTTGCGCGATTTGATCGTCACGTTCCTGTTTTGTTAAGTCCCTGTTTTGACGAATGTCACGCGTGCCCTTGTTGATTTCTTGCAGTTGCTTGCGGAGATTCGCGAGTTGATTGTTCTGGCGTTTTGCTGTGCGAGAATTCTGTTCAGCGTCAATTGCTTCCGCTGGTGATGCGTAGCCCGGGAGTTCGTGCAGCTTGCTAATCGAAAAGTAATCTGGCTTTTGTCGCTTGTTCACGTAGCCGCTCAGAAGTTCCGTACTTTGAAATATCCCGGCCAAAGCGTAATAGTCCGCCGTAGGAATGGGATCGAACTTGTGATCGTGACAACGGGCACAGCCGACTGTCAGCGCAACAAGCGAGCGGCTGACGGTATCGATTTGCTCACCAACAATATCCATTTCAAACTGGCTTGTGTTTCCTTCGTTGAGATCATGTGAGCCGATCCCGAGAAAACCTGTCGCAACGATCTGACGTTTGCGATCCTGATCGGTGTTCGCAGGCAATAGGTCGCCGGCGATTTGTTCGCGAACGAACTGGTCGTACGGCATGTCGTTGTTGAAAGCGTCAACAACGTAATCGCGGTATCGCCAAGCGAACGTAAGAGGGAAGTTTCGAGTCTTGCCGACCGATTCACCGAAACGAGCTACATCTAACCAGTGCCGTCCCCAGCGTT
>JAGQPC010000878.1 GCA_020426925.1 Planctomycetales bacterium
GCTGGACGATTGAATTGCTCGACGCGAGCGGCAACGTTGTCGATACGAGCGTTACGATGTCGATGGACCTCAACGGTGACGGCAGTATTGATCCGGTGACGGAACAAGGTCTCTACTGGTTCAGCCAGTTGCTTCCTGGGACTTACACCGTTCGCGAAGTGATTGCTCCAGAGTTCTGGGGGCAGCAAACGACACCGAATCCCGGTCCGTATGTGATCGGTGGTCCTGATCGCTTTGCTTATGAGTATGTGCCGTTCGCAGGTGCGGCGTTGCTTCCAGATCAGTCGGCGAGTGGTTTCGGTGAGCTGGAACGCGTCACGATGAAGGTCGAAGTCGTCGACCGCACGACTCACATCGGCAACTACGAGTATGGTTCAATTCACGGCTACAAGTTCCGCGACAACAACGGCAACAAGGTCCAGGATACGGACGAGCCTCGCTTGGAAGGCTGGACGATTTATCTCGACCAAAACAACAACGGCATCTTGGACTGGACTGATGCCAACAACAACGGCGCATGGGACGCAGGAGAAGGCGAGGTTTGGACGCTTACCGATTCGCATGGTGAGTTCTGGTTTGAGCATCTACCTTATGGCGCATACTACGTTCGCGAAGTTCTCATTGAGGGTTGGGATCAGACGACTGACAATCCGCCTCCATTGACTCCTCCAAGCGGCGTGGAATATGTCGCTGCGAGTGGACAAGCTCACCTGCCTGGTCCGAACGTGACTTATCCGACGATGAAATCGGAAGTGATCATTCCGGAGCTTGCGTTCGGAAACCGGTCAACGTCGTCACTGCATGGTTTCAAATTCGAAGACTACAACGCTGACGGCATCTACGACCCCGCGGATGGCGACATCCCGATGGGCGGCATCGAATTCAAGCTGATCGGTGACATCGACGGCGATGGCGACATCGACGAACTGATTGAAATCACCGACCACGGCGGAGAGTTCTGGTTCGTCAACATTGCACCTGGCGAATACATTATCCAAGAGTTACCGACATCTTGGCCTGGCATCATGGCTTCGACTCCGTCAGAAATCACGGTGCAGGTTGCTCCAGGTGTCGAATACGTTTGGAAGTATGGCCGCTCGATGCAAGATTCGCGACCGGAAATTCTGGATCACCGCCTGCGATTTGGGAACTTTGTCAAAGGTTCGATTCACGGATTCAAGTTCGACGATTACGACAAGAACGGTGTCTACGATCCGACTTTAACCTACGGTCCGCATGGAAAGCACGACACGCCATTGCCAGGCGTTCCGTTCGAACTAACCGGTGATGCAAACAACGACGGTGTAATCGATACGTTCTTGGCATACACCAACAAAGACGGCGAGTTCTGGTTCGAAGACGTGACGCTCCCGTCTGGTGAAGTGCTGCCAGGGCTGTGGCCTGGTGAGTACACCGTGACCGAGCGTTTGGACTTGATCCACCCGGACTACACACCGACGACACCTTGGCAACGAACGTTCTTCGTAGGCAGCCGCGAAGAGTTAGTGTGGCAGCGAGGCGCCGCTCACCTGGGCAATATGTCGCTCAAACGCGAACGCTTTGTTGGCAAGAAGTTGATGTTCGGAAACTTCGTGACCGGCTCTATTCACGGCTTTAAGTTTGACGACTTCAACGCCGACGGGAAATTCGTTCATGCGGACGGTGACCGAGGATTCGGCGGATTCAACTTTGAACTCATCATGGATGGTGAAGTGATCGCGACTCAAACGTCCGATCACGGGGGACATTTCTGGTTCGAAGATTTGATGCCTGGGTATTACACCGTTCGTGAGCGAGTTGAGGACTTCTGGTGGCCGGACATCATGTCGTCAACTCATACAGAAATCGAAGTGTGGGTCGGCTCCGGAGAGGAGCTTGTCTTCACTGATGGCGCGGCACATTTGGGTTCGGAGTCGCCACAAGAAGAAGTGTGGGTCGGCGAAGACTTGATGTTCGGTAACTTCGTGAAGGGTTCGATTCACGGTCTGAAGTTTGAGGACTTCGACGGCGATGCGAAATACGATCCATCCAAAGGCGACACGCCGTGGGATCGAACGCATGTTGAATTCGAACTCATCCGCAACGGCGAAGTCATCCGCTTTACCGATATCGACGAAAACGGCGAATTCTGGTTCGAACGACTGCATCCCGGTTGGTATACCGTTCGGGAAGTCGTTGATCACTTGCCAAAAGAAATTCAGCCATCCGACGTCAACGAGATTACGCTGTTTGTCGGTAGCGGCGAAGAACTTGTTTGGGGAGACGGCGCAGCACACCTTGGCGAGCATGCTCTGCAGCACGAAGTCAACGTTGGCGACCGCCTCACGTTTGGAAACTGGGTGTATGGTTCCATCCACGGGCTCAAGTTCGAGGACATGAACGCGGACGGCATCTTTGACCGCGAAGATGGTGACTCCGGTTGGGGAGGATTCGGCTTCGACTTGTATCGTGGCGACTTCACGGGCGCGATTCCGACACCTGATGCATATGTTCGAACCGAGTACTCCGATCACGGTGGCTTGTTCTGGTTTACACACTTGCGTCCCGGCTACTACACGATTGTCGAACAGGAACCGAGCTGGTCGGACGTCATGCCATCACCAGCCGACAACCCGCAAGTGCAACGCACGTTCTTGGTCGGAAGCGGCCGTGAGCTCGTACCAGCGTGGGGAGCGGCTCACTTGCCGCCGTATGCGATTCAAGTCGAACAGCTCGTGCCCGACAATCCGGATGGTTCGAATCCGCTCGACTTTGGAAATTATGCGAAAGGTTCGATCCACGGATTCAAGTTCTACGACTCCGACAAAGACGGTGCCTACGATCCGAACGATGGTGACCGACCTGGTCCAGGAGTTCACTTTGAACTGCTGCAAAATGGCAATGTGATTGCGACTGAAACGACCAACCGCCTTGGCGAATTCTGGTTCATGTCGCTGGTGCCTGGCGACTACACCGTTCGCGAAGTCGTGCCTCAAGGTTCTACTCCAACGACGCCGACAGAAACCACGCTTACCATCCGCAGTCGCGACGCATTCGCATGGACGGAAGGTGCCGCGATGGTCGATCCGTTTGGGTTGGCGGAGGAAACCGTTGTCGGTTCTCAGCTCATGTTTGGCAACACGAGTCGACCAACCGATCCGTTGTACCTCGTGACAGGCCGACACGTTTTCTATAATGAGTCGGCATTCGATGGACGAAACGCTGCCGCGAACGCGGACGACGACAACGCGATCGCTCCTGACAAAAATGCCTTGCTGCCTGGTCAAACGGCCACGTTTAGCAACTACACCAGCTTCTGGCGAGGCCTCAATGGCATCATGGTTGATGTCGATCCGAATGCCACAAACGTCGATTTTGAATTCCACGTTGGCAACAGCAATAACTTTGCCAGCTGGACCGATATTACTGGCAGCGAAAGCTCGATCACGGTCCGACCAGGTGAAGGCGACGGTGGATCCGACCGCTACACAATCATTTGGCCGAGCAAAACAATCACGGGCGAATGGCTGCAAGTGAAAACGACTGCGACACTTGGCGGCAATCCAGTCAGCGACCTTCACTACTGGGGCAACGCCATAGGAGAAACCGGCAACGATCCGGGCTCCACATTGGTCAACGCGACAGACCAAATCCTGGCGATGTCGAACTTCCGGAACTTCCTGAATCCGGCGCCAATCACGGATCAATACGACTTCAATCGCGACAAGTTGGTTAACGGTACTGACGTCATCATCGCTCAGTCCAACTTCACCAACTTCCTGATTGATCTGGAACTGATCACCGCTCCAAATACGCCGCCTGTGGCAATGGCAGCTGCTGCTATCGTCAACGGTCAGGAAGACAGTCGAGCGTTCACGATCGACGGTAACTCTGACTTCGAACGTGAGACCGAAGGACTGATGACGCCTCGTGCCGTCGATTTGGCATTGGACTTTGCAGTGTCTCGCGAAGTTCGCAAGCCGACGACGCCAGCCGGTCGAGCCGATTTGCACGACGAACTGTTCGACGACTTCGGTGATGAGGATCGCTTGATCTAGTTAAATGAAAAGTAATTTTCCTGCTTGGCAGATGCTCTATTTTGTGCTTCTAAGGCAGGGGGTTCAAAACAGTGAGACTGAATAGGAAAAGAATTTTCGAATGTTCGATTGCGTTCGAATGAAGCGAAAGATTACCCGATTTATGACAGCCAAACACTTGATGTGCTATTGCCTATTCGATAGAGTCGACGTCCACGTTAGGATCGTTGCGATTGACAACGTTCTCGGCGTCAGCACGCTTCTGAAGGGCAACCAGGAGGGTTAGAAAATGTTGTTACGCAAGACACTCGTTACTTCGTGTGTGTGCTTGTTTGTCGCGTCGCAGGCAAATGCCGGCATTGAAATGTTTGCCGACAGCTACGTTCTTGCTCCCGACACCGCCGGACAGGTCATCGACATCATGATTTCCAGCATGGCTGGCGATCCGAAAATTGTCGGTGCAAACTTCAACGCTCAGATTCCCAGCGGACCTGTGTTCGACGGTCCAGGAGGGCTTTTGGATGCAGCGCAGTTCAGTCCCGGGACAATTTGGACTCCGTCCCATCACGTGAGTGGGTTCGCTCCGCCGACAGGTTTTCCCGAATTCGTGACGGTCAGTGTCACATTGGACGACCTGAACCAATCGGTCGACGCTAGCGGAGTTATCGCCAGACTTGTCGTCGACACGACTGGTTTGTTTTCTGGCACGTACGATCTGCTTTTAAAGAACGACTCATCTCCATTTGTATTCGCCTCCAACGTTGTACTGGAAGGCGGTGTTGAATTGGAGCCCACTTTGACAAATGGAACGATCACAATTAATGCCGTCCCAGAACCTTCACCACTTTTGTTGCTGAGCGTTGCGGGCTGTCTGGGCGGTGTGTGCGTGTTTATTCGAAGATGGAGAAGTGCTGTTGGAACAAACGACTCAACTTCATAGCATTAGTGCCCGAAGCTGTAGAGTCGGTTGTTTACGTAGGAACGCTCGTGAAGTAAATCTGTAACATCTGAATGAGGCTGGTACCAATGAGAAGTATTTTTTGTGCGTGCGTTTGTTCTTTGTTTATCGCGTCAGCATCTCACTCTTCAATCATTGTCACGGTGGGAGACGTTCAACTCCAGCCGAATGAAGCGAATCAGGCGGTGCCGATTCTGGTTTCATCCCCTGACAATACTCCCGCAGTAGCAGCATTCAATCTTGTCGCCCAGCTAGGCGACGGTGTTGGAGGCAGCGCGGAACCAAAGTTCAGTGGTGCGGAAGACACGCTTGACGGAGTCGATTTTCTCACCGGAACGATTTGGCCAGCAAGCTCGACAACCTCCGGCACTGGCCCCGTCATGGACTTTCCTTATTTCGCGACAGCGAGTGTCGCCATCGAAGGTGGCGGGACGACAGTTGCGGACGGGATTCTAGTCACGTTGTTCGTTGACACGACCGGTTTTGATTCCGGAACGTACGACCTGCTTGTTAGCGCGTCGCAAGGCAACGACTCAGCCTTCGTTCTGCCGGGTGGTAGCGAGTTCTCGCCAGAAATCCGTAACGGATCGATCACCATCGTGCCTGAACCAACTGCGTGTGGTTTGTTCATGGTATTTGTGGTCGTGGGATTGGCTCGGGGATCCAAACGCATTCGATAGGCAGATTGCTTTCCTTATCCCATTGTGACTTGTGGTTCGCGTGCTCAAGCTATTGGCCTGCTGCGAACGGCAATGGCGCGCTCCTGCTGCGTTAGGTTGAAACCTCGGCGCTCTGGAGCTTCCAACTAGCACTAGCGAACAGCAGGCCGATAATCACTGCAATCCCTCTGAGATAATCGCCATCAATGACTGAACAACGAGTTGGTGGCTGTCGGGAGTGTAACCGCCGCTAAGCACCATCATTGTTGGGATGCCTCGACGTCGCAGTTCTTCCACGACAAAAACATCTCGCTGCTTAATTGCTTCCGCCGATAACTGCAGGCCACCGAGCGGGTCGTCGCGATAGACATCGTAGCCAGCATTGTAAATCGCAAACGCGACAGGCGATTCTGAAGCGTAATCAAGGAACGCAGGCAGAGCCAATTTTAGCTCTTCCAGGTAGTCGCTGCCTGTCCAGGTAAAGTCGACACTGACGGGGCAGTTAACTCGTCGCCGAGCTTGCTTATCGAAAGCTGGATAAATTCGATAATTGAACACATCAAAGATGTAGATGTTTTTGTCGTCGCGAAAAGTGTGACAAACTCCGTTTCCTTGATGAGCGTCGGTGTCGATGTAGACGATGCGACTGCCCTTGTCGATCTTGCCGTCTCGCACCAGAACGCGAACCGCGATGCCGATATCTTGGTAGACCGAAAACCCTTCGCCGCGGTCGGGGCGAGCATGATGAAACCCGCCACCAAGGTTTACTGCAAACCCATGTTCGAGCGCTTCTTGCGCGGCCAAAATTGTGCCTCGAGTAGCCCACCGCAGCGGACGCAGCAGATTGTGATTGACAATCCAATGTGGCCAATAGCGAACCGCAGGAACTTCCAAAACGTTGGCCACGTACGACGAGCTTCGGAGCTCGGCCAGATAGTCCTCGGAATGGACGAGTCGTAACTCATCGGCGTTTGCGGCTCGGTCTGTTCGGACCGCCATTTCCTGCAAGCGTCGACCTAGGCTCTGTCTGAGGCAACGCCAGACGCGGCCGGATTTCTTGCCGTCAAACGGA
>JAGQPC010000879.1 GCA_020426925.1 Planctomycetales bacterium
AACGACGTTCTGCGCCAACATCCGCAATCGCGACGTGTTCGTCGTCTTGTTTCAAGACTAAACCGAGCGAAGACCGATCGATCGAAACGCGACTACGCGATCGTCTGCGAACTAATCCGAGTCGGTCTCTGCGAACTGGATATCTGGTCGCTGGTCCATCAAAAGAGCAAGTTCGCTACCGACGGATGGCGATATTTCGTCCTGACGTATCGAAACGCTCTACACGATGCGATAGCCAGCAAATAGCCACTCGACATCCAAAGTTGGCCGATGGTTCTTCTTAAGGCTGCACACCATCGGCCATCATTATCGTAGCCGCGAATTCGGTGCTACCCCGCTCGGTTGATGTTACCGAAGCGACTGTCAACGACCTCATCGACGGGAATTCCCGATGCAATAGTGTCCGTTGTCGTAACCTTCCGCGTGAGCTTGAGTAAGCGTATCCGGCGTGAAAACGACTGCGTGGCCAGCCCTGATTATTTCATCAATTTGACATTGGGTCTTTTCGTTTTGGAGGTCATGAACCTCCTTCTTGGTAGGACTGCCGTTTCCGAGATACCGCTTGTTTGCCGGACGGGATGAAACGGACGTTGCCATAAATTGTTCTCCAGTAACAGAAATTCAAGGTTCAGAGTGTAGTAAGAAATTGCTGAGTTCAGGTGTCATGTTTTCTTGGCTTGATTGAAGTAGATTCGATCCACCTCAGGTATTCGTCCATGTCGACTGCCGGAACGGTTCCGAGCGGCTGCAGCGTCTTGAACAGCGACATCAGGAAGTACATCAAGCTGGCATCGGACTCGCTTTTTTCGATCGTCAAGTCGCCTTCGTCTTGAACTACCCTGAATCCACCTTCAGACAGTACACAACCTAGATGAAGCTTCCCTTGCTCTACCTTCCAACTTTTCTTGATGGCTGTTTCAAAAGAGTCGCCAAGAGCCGGTGACCAAGATGACGAAAGAGTGAGCAATCCAGCCGGTATTTCAAAGAGCTTCTTCTTTCGCTGAGTACCCGTGTGATCGGTAATCAGTGCAGACGTTCGTTCGAGTCGTCGTACAGACTGAATCTTCTTAGAAGCGTATTCGACATGCTCCTTTGAAACGTCTTGCTTGACCTCAAAAACCGCATACACGCTTTCAGCTGGGATATAAACAAGGCCTTCGTAGTTAATCACAAAGGGAGTGTATTGACGATCAAAGATCACAATGTCGATTTGTTCGCTGGCTTCTCCATTGCTGTCAACAACCATCGCTCGTTCGATCGCGTATCGGTTGGGAAGATACTCCTGAAGCAAGCGAATCCATGACGTTTCAGTTGCCTCTCCCTTAGTCCCTTGATGAATCGCAAACTCGCGATTCAATTCTTGAGCAGCCTGTGTCGCTTTTTGACGACTTCTAAATAAGCCGGCGAGATCAACTTTGTTCACCTCTGTCATCTATTCCCCCGTGAATGCTGGTGTGGGCTTGGTTTGCGACGCGATCGTTCCGATCAAATCACCACTTATGCCGTGATCTGGATAAGCCGCCAAAATCACCGATGGAATGAGGCGTTGAGTAAGGTCTGAGAAACTAAAACCAACGCCGAGTTTACTGGATTCACCAGTCAGTTCGACAATTCGGGTCATTTCCGATTCCGAACAAATATGCTCTGGAAACGCGTAGCGAAGTACCATACGTCGTTGTTCGGCGTTGGGGCGCGTGAACTCGAAAGTAGCGGCGGCACGACGCACTACTGCTGGGTCCAAAGCGCTGAGCCGATTTGTGCACATCACAATCAAGACGGGTCGTCGCCCCTCTGCCAAATCGTCAATCCCTCGTATCAAGGCGTTGACTCCAGCGCGATCCTCGTGGTGCATTTGAGCTGACTCACGCGATTGAGCGAGTGCATCCGCTTCGTCAATCAGCAGAATGTGACCTGCGTTGGCTCTAGTGTCGTTGGCTACTGGTTCAGCTTGAGACTTCAAGATTCCGAAGGCCGCCGAAATCAGGCGCGTCATTTCGCCGACGGCTCCAGTGCCTCTGGCTGTCAAACTAAGACTGTGAAGCAGAATCGGTATTCGGGTTTTCCTCGCAACCTCGTCGCCGAATGTTTCGGCGAGTTCTGTCTTGCCTGTTCCAACATCTCCGGCAAGTACGAACAAAGGAGGTCGCCGCTGAAAATACGCCAATGCAGGAAGAGACTCTTTGAAGTGCCGTTGAGACCAATCCTCCAATGAACTGGGCTGAAGGCGCATCATTGCCTCTTTGACAAGCCTCGCCTTCATAACTTCAAGTCCGACTAGCCGATTGTAGCGGCGCTTGATCTCAGGGTCCGGATACTCAACTATTTCGTCAAAAATCCTATCGGTTGAGTCATCGTGCATTAGAAACTCCTGAATGAACGACGAGAAATTCCGGTCCCGCCAGCTGAATAATTCTTCTCTGTGCCACTCCACACTCCGTTGCCATCGCTGGGAGGACTTCCCGACGCGCGATTGATCGGGTGGGAGTCTTTGAAGGCTGCCTGCTGGTCCGAGGTCAAGTTCTGATACTTTGCGGAATACCAGACGTAGTTGAAGAATGATGTATCGCTCAAATCCACATAGGCGGACATTTTTCCAGCACGATCATCTCCTGAAACAGCACCTGAGGCATCAACTTCGTACGACCAGCTAAGAACTCGTTTATCGCTCCGCTTGAATCCAAATTCGTATTGGCTCAAGTAGCCGTATCGCAAAAGCTCGATGAGTTCTTCGTTGTACTTCTCCACCACCGAAATCGCTGGGCGACCGTGCAAACGGCTACAAGCATTCAGGTCGGCAGCGATTTTCGACGCGAGATATCTCGCGTGAGTGACCGTGAAGGTCGCGGATTGTGTATGGGTAAACGTTGACATGGCTAAACCTTGAATGTGGGTCCGAAAACTTGTTTCCAGCAGTCGACAGCGCGGCCCGTCGTGGTCGCGTGGCGGGCCTCAGAAATCGCATCCAGGGCCTCTTCGGCCTCGTCAACGAGAGTGTCGCGTTCCGAATCGCTGTAGTCATTGACTATACTGTTTTCGAGATTGACCGGATCCAGAATCTCAATCGCGCTGGTACCCCGGGAGGGGATTTCGCTGGCTTTAAAATAGTCCGTAAACGCGATCTGATCTGCCAATCGCGATTGAACGATGTACGCAAAGAACTCTTCGAGCGCGTCGGGGTAATTCGTAAGGACTGCACCCGAATCGAGACGCTTTGCCATCAACAGTTCGATTAGAAATGATTTGCAGCGGAACGATGTTCCAAGGGCGATCTTGCGTTTGGATGACCAGAATTTTGCAAAGCGAATCATCTGAGCGTAGTGGGTTTCACAACTCCGTTTTCGTTTCCGGATAAACTCCAAGTGCAGAGGGATACTGGTCAGAACTCGCTTGCCGGTATCGGTGGCGTATAGGTAACCTCGGTCGAGAGGGTCATTTTCGATCTCGTAAATCGGTACGACATCAACGTCGAGCCCAGTACCCCGGAATGAGATTCGAACGCAATGATCTCCTCTGCTGATCTGGTCCGGTTTCATGTTCGGATAGACTTTGCGAAGCTGTTTGACCATCCAATCGAGTAGGTCTGATTCGCCAGTTGGAGCATCAGGTGAGGTGACGTGCACTGCGACATCTATGTCATTCAGCGACTTCAAAGACGTGCCCTTTGCGAGACTCCCTGACAGCAACATCTTGCGCAGGCCGACGTCTGGGTTGTCTTTAATAAACGCTTCCATTTTTTCGCGGAGCCGGTTCACTTGCTCGCGATATTCCTTCGCATCTTCTCGTTTGAGGTTTACGGATTTGTCAGCAAACGCGACGAGGTCGGTGTGCTTTACGAATTGATCTCGCATTTGCTTGCTCGCGTTTTGATTTATTCGTTGAGTCCCGAAAGGACTTCTTCTGGACGCCCACCAATTTCACCGTTATGATGGATGATCGGCTTAGTGAAGCAGTTTCACTAAAGTGAAATTTATTCATTTCAGATAAGCTGTCAATAGGGTTACGCCGTGAGCAAGAAGAAAGAGCAAGAGAATCGCAAAGAGATTGGGCGACGCATCCGCAGTACGCGTCGTTCAAAAGAGATGACAGCGCAGCATTTGGCCAAAAAGGCCAAAGTGAGCACCGGATACTTGTCGGAAGTCGAACGTGGGCTGTCTCCCGTGTCGGTCGATAAGTTGCGATCCATCGCTTCCGTTTTGGGTGTGGACTTAAATTTCGTGCTGGAGGGCTCTGCGGTGACGAACGCCGACACGTCTGCCGAGGTCCGAATTCCAACAGCCCTCGCCGCTGCAGCCGAGCAACTCGATCTTTCCTATGTTGTCACGGCTAGCTTGCTTAATGGTCGCAGGTCACTCGTTGCCAAAAGATCTTCAGGTCCGGATGATGAATGGACAGCGGAACAATGGATTGAGTTCTACGAGAAAGTAAAAGAGTTTGTTTAGGAGTCGATGGAGTGAGTACACGGATAACTGACGGGCAGCTGATGCGATTGGACGCAGTTGCCGACCATCTCGACATTCGGATCGACGCTGAAGACGAAGGCTTCAACGAGGCGGTGATATCGACATGCCTAACCAAAGTTGCCCCGATCATTGCGGATGCATCAGCGACTTCAGGCGAGGAGATTCTGGCGGCTCTCGGCAATCACTTCTCTGTTCGTTTTGAGGAAGTTCGGTCACAGGCTGATATTCAGCGACTAGAACAAAAATACTTAAAGGGCCAGCGAGAACTCGGCTTCGCCCAGCTTGAGAAAGAACTCGCGAATCCAAATGTTGATGCTTTATTATTCGAGAGACAACAGGCGGAAGTATGGGATGACGACAAGTGGGTTGCTGTTCTCAATCTGCAACAAACGGAGGCTCGGTCTTTCTTTAACCGAGCACATGAATTGTCGCACCGAATCGCGGAGCCACCACAAGGTCTTCTGCCGTTCAAACGCCATGGACTGGAACGCGGCGAACCAATCGAGCGGTTGATGGACCAGATCGGCGCCGAACTCGCGTTTTTCCCCGATGTGTTCGTGCCGCTTGTTGAAGCCCGGCAGGCCGAGCAATTGACTTTTGGCGTTATTAACGAGTTGAGGACACAGTTTGCCGACAGCAGTAGCCTTTTGGCGGCAGTGAATGCTGTCGTAAACGCGTGGCCAAAACCTGCGTGTTGTATGACGGCAAAAATGGCAGGGAGAAAAAGGAAACCTAACGAAGCCGTAGCATTGCGAGTTTTTCCTCAGTCGCGAAACACACTTGCCCACGATGCGAACGAGCTCTTTGTTATCCAGAGGATGCGAGTTCCCAAAACGAGCGTCGTCTACGAGGTCTTCACGAATGGGGGAACGCGGACGGCAGTCGAGAATCTCTCGACTTGGTCGACATCAGGCGGCAAGAAATTGAGAGACGAGAATGTGCTGATAACTGCAACTCGCGGCTTTCAGGAATCAGTCTACATTGTCATTTCGGGTGCCTAGGCTGAATTGGCTGCGATCTGGCTCGTTGCGTTCGGTCCGACACACCGAAGCGCCCAATACGAACGCCATCATCCACGATAGCCAACGGCAGCCGTTGTTTCGGCTGCCGTGGTGCCACATTCTTGACGCGGTAATTGGTCGATACGTAGATGGCACTTTGATAGCTGTTTACTCCACCGCGTTCATTACTATGGTCCCAACTTGAGAACAATCCGGGGCAAATGGCCGGAGGATTTTCCGGCGAAGGTTCAGAACGGCATGCGGTACTGGCTCGTGGCCGACTCGTGCGCGTGCGCTATTCACTGAGCGCTGAATCGTCAGTAGTTGACGCCGAACGGGAGCGAATCGTGCGTACGGTACGCGGGCAAAGTCCCTGGCAAGATTTTCGACCGATCGATGACAGGCCCTGTCCAGAAAGAATGCCTTTAACTCGCGATACGTCCACGGATCGATGCGGACACAGGCGTGCCATTTGGGCTGGCCGCCGCCTTTTGGTGTGACGCCAGCGCGGCGGTAGCTGATTGAATACCCTTCGAACTTGATTGGGTGGCGGCGGCAGTCGCGGATGCGGTTGCGCTCTTGTTGCTTGAATGGATGATGGCCTTCGGTGGCGAGGAGCAGGAACCAATTGCCGTAGCGGATGTATTGCATGTTGGCGAGACCGCGATTCTTGCGGTAGGCGCGTTGGCGGTCGCTTTGATCGATCTCGTATTTTGCGAT
>JAGQPC010000880.1 GCA_020426925.1 Planctomycetales bacterium
GACCGCTTCGAGTGACAACGAGATCCACTTGACCGCGTCATCTCGCGGGACTCCAGTGTCTAGTTCCTCGATGAGCGGTATGTCATACGCTGCAGACGGATGTTCTTCCAGCTGCTGCAGCCACGCATCCACGCCTTGATAAAGGATAGATCGAATGTTCGCTAAGTTGAGGAACTGTTGTGTGAAGAGACCGCCACCATAACGCTTGATGAACGCGACGAGTTGATTCCACGCCTCTTTGTCCTTGAGCTTTTCCAGGACCGAAAGTCGCAGAGTGCGGCTGTGTGCGAGCCAAGTTACCAGCATCGATTCGGTCATGGTTTCCAGACACGAAACCAGTGTCGCGTCGCCATCTGACGGCGAAGACTGTTCGCTGAGAACAAGATCACTCTCGTCATCAGCGCTGCGAATGACAGCTTTCACAAGCGACCGATATCCGACTTCAAAAAGGTCGTCGAATTCGGTGACGGAGCCCGGGCCAGCTGGCACGGACCGTTCGATACGACGAATCGCGTCGATCAGATTTCGAGTTTCGGTCAGCAGGTTCAGCCGCGGCAACCAGGACAGCAGCGTTCGCAACAGCTGCTGACGACTTCGGATGCCGATTATCGCTCGGGGATTTCCTCCGCGCGCGAGCGGTACATACAAAACTGGTTTGTTCTGAATTGTGTCGAGCAGCGTCGATAAGTTTTCGCGAGTTGCATCAACGTTGCGATTGAGCATGGATGTGAGAATCGCAACAACTTGCTGTTCTTCTTCGGAGCGATCTTCAAGCAACGCATTGCGGCTTTCAGATTCGGGCATGGCCGCAATCGTAAACAATTCTGCCTCGCCTAACTCGACATTGGACATGATAATGTGTTCGAGCAATGACTCGCGAATCATTCGCTGCCGATCAAAATCGGCCATCGCCATGTAGTCGCTGCTAGGTCGAGCCAATCGGTAACGCCAAACTTGCTCCAACAAGTTCAGGAGCTGCTCGCGATACCGATTCGTGTGCTTCCACCATGCCATCAGAGCTCCGTCCAGCCGGTCCTCGTTCTGCGCTGCTTCTCCTTTTGTCGCCCAGATGATCGCCGCCGTTTTTCGCAAGCGGGAGAGTCCGTTGACAAAGACTAATCGGCCAACGATCGAGTCGTGAACCACGTCAAGTTGATCGTTGCTCGTGTTGCTGGTGTCGTAGAGACTGCTTTCCATGCCGTCGTCGGTACTGTCGCGATAGACGACGTCCTCGTAGGCGGCACCAAACAAATCGTCTTCGTCGTCTCGGAAATCGCCTTCCGGATCGTCTTCAGAGGAATCGTCCGTTTGTTTGCGCCCGTCATCTGGATCATTTTCCAAAGCGAAATGTTCACCAGGTGAAAAAGTCGGCACATCCCAAAACTCTCCGGCATTTGCTTCGACGTAATCGAAGAATTTGCGGACAAGCTTCCACGGAATATCATCTGGATCAGCGACCCCAATTCGAAGCATGCCAGACAACCATTGCGTCGCCAGACGCAGGAACGACGCTTCCCCGTGCTCTAGCGGAACAGATTCGGCTTGATTCAGCCAGCTGACGAGCAGTCCTCGGGCTGCAACGAAGTCTGAACGTTCCAGCAACATCTGGATCACGAGGTGGTAAGCTCGAGACGTTTCAAACCGCTCCACATGTGGCGCCCAAAATCGAATGTCGCCAGCCGCTTCACCGCCTTTGTGCCAATCGCGAAGTGCCTCGGCAACGCTTTCCGCCGCTCGATAGATTTCGTTTGGATCGGGGAAATCGATCGAAGACATTTCGTGAACGGCGAACTGACGCCACCAATCGGTGAGATCGCGAAAATCGAGCGACAGCTGCTGGCAAACTTCTTGCTCGTCGGCCGCCGCAGCCGCGCTCCACAACCGCGAATACATTTCGAAGATCTCATCGACCACTTCGATCAGTTGATCGACCCGATGGTCATGCACGCTGTTTTCTAGACTTGGGAACAGGCTGAAGTTGCCATCGAACCCAAGAATGTTCCATGGATCGATAATTGCACCACATTCGATTCCGCGGAGGAGAATGCGCCGAGTTCGTCGAAGCAGCTTGGCCGCCTCGCTAAGATTGTTCGACTGAATCTCGCTTTGTATGGCCGTCAGATTGCAGTCGATCTGGCAGACCATTCGGGCTGACGCGACAGGCACGGCGTTGATCTGTCGCTGAGCTGCTTCGGTGTACCCCATTCTCGCGAATACGCTCGCCAGCCTGACGTGTTCCAACTGAGCGGCGCGGCGACGCGTCAACTGCGCGTTTAAGTGTTGGCGAGCGGCGGCAAACGGTTGACGCAATCGAGCCGCTTCTTGCTCAAGCCTCTCGCGATGTTCCTTGGGAAGTCGCGTGATCAGCCGGTCATAAAAGGCGTCTCGATAGCCGGCAATCGTTGGCAGTAGTGAACCCAGCGTTGTATCCGAGTCATGACTGCTAGGACTGGAGCCGCTGACTCCGGAAGCCATCAGAATCGTACCGGCCAAAACAGCCGCCGCCTCGACAGTTCTCTGCTCGACAGAAATGTCATCTTCAGTTATGGCCCGCTCCATCAACGCATCGAGCGTCACTTGCTGAATGACGAACCGCTTGTAGTTGCCATCTTGTCCAACCGCGTGCGGATCCCACTGACCAAAATGGTAGTTCGGACGTTTGTTAACGGGATGATCAAAATCGTACGCTCGCGGATCGATGGCGAGTTCTTCGAGATTTTCAATGAGGAAGCAGGCAGCTCTGGCGATGTCGACGTCCGTGTCTTGCAAAAGCGTCAAAGCTTGAGAAACCACTTCTTTGTATGGTCCAGTCGCGACTCCAACGTCCTTGATGTAAAGCGGAATGGGACGCACCATCTCGTGAGCGTACGGTTCGCACCGACGAGACTCCAGCACCGCTACCGGTCGATATCCGACAAAATCGTTCAGCTGGCTGAGTGCTCCTTTTGTGATGCGATCAGTCTCGGACCAATCACCGCCCTGCGCCAAAATTGCCTCGATCACTCGCCCAACAAAAAATGGACGAAATAACGTCGCCGCACTTTGATGGAACAACAGATCATTGTGGAATTCGAGGTAATCAGGGAGAACGTCATCAGTAAGGAGCGATAGGACGGCGTCAACTTGCGTAGTATCACTAAAGGCCGCCGAGCTCCCTCGCAGCTCTGCGACTTTTTCTTTTAGGAGCGATGGTACGATATTCCAGGAAGCCGTTTCGGCTTCTTGCGATGGCTGTTCCATCGATTCGACTCGATCGAACAGTGCGTTTAGATTCGACAAGAATTGAGCGTCGCTGGCGCCGGAAGAGAAGTTCAGATACCCAAGCATCTGTTCGAGAATAGATTGGTCGTCAGGACCAAAGTCTCGAAGCTCCATCTGAATCTCCTCTGATGCGATTAGTCTGCCTCCAACCCGACTGCTTCGGCGTTGAACCGATACATGTTAAGAAAACGGACGCTAAATGGTCTACGGGTGGCCGAATGTTTGGAAAATAAGGAATACTCAAGCTCACGAAGTGCCGCAGAGAATTTTCGTACGTGATCGCGGCGGCATGATCGATTATGATAGGGATACTTCTTAACGGAACCGTGGCTAAGATTCGTTAGCATTCATCTTCCGCAAACTGCGGCAATCGTAGAGGCCTCCTTATGCGTTTTTTTCCAACCAGCTTTCTTGGGCTGATCGTTTCGACCTGTATGTTGAGCGTCGCTTGCGCACAGTACACGTACTCCTCGTTGGAAAGGTTAGGCCTGCAACGCAACTGGTCGACAATGGTTAACGCCAGCCCAACGGGTAGTGGAATCGCTGGCGTAATCGTTTCGGCCAACCACGACGACCGACACACGTTTGCAGTTCACGAGCTTCAATACGACGGCGGATTCAAGCGATTCACGCCGCTGGATCTTGGTGCCGATGGTCTTCCGATTGGTCCCGACGAAGCGTTGCGACTAGCCGAAGTTGAAGAACTTCGCAAAAAAGCCCTGAATCGAAATCCCGTTCTCACTACCAAGAAGATTCATCCGGTCGACTTGTTCGTCAGCACGAACAGCGGCGTGCTTCAGTCGATCGACGCTGAAACTGGCCGGACCCATTGGTCCATTTCTGTTGGAAGCCCCAATCGCCCGACGTCACCGCCAGCTGCGAACGATTGGTACGTTGCTGTCATCAATGGTTCACAACTGTTTGTCGTTGATCGTGCCACGGGTGAGCCGGTGCTTGACCGGCAATTAACGACTACTCCGATGGTCGCTTCGTCGCGTTCGAACATGGGTCCGGTGATGACCAACTTTGGCTTCGAAACGGTCAACGACGCCGAGGTCTCGGTCGACTGGATCTACATTCCTTGTACTGGCGGTCGGCTGGAAGCGTACAGCGTCGCGAACAGAGCGACGCCACCATGGTTTACGACAACACGCGGCAATGTGAGTGGCCGCCCGGTGATTGGAGCCGGACGAGTGGCTTGGACCAGCACTAATGGCTATCTGCAAGTCGCGGATGCACAGGACCACGGATTGCGATTTCGATTGCAAACTGGCGAGCAAATCGATGCCTCGGCCGCGTACCTCGCTCCAGGCAAATTCTTTGTGGGCGCTCGAAACGGGTACTTGTATGCGATTGACGAAACGAGCGAGAACATCGATTGGGAGTTCTCTACTGCTCAGCCAATTCTCGATCCGCCAGTTGCCATTGAAGGCGACGTGATTGTCACAACGCAGGACAGAAACATGTTTTGTGTCGACAAGGATGGAAATGAAAAGTGGATGGCGCCGGCTATCGATTCGTTTCTCGCGGCCAGCGAAAACCGCATCTATGCCGTCGATGATCGCGGACAGTTGAACGTGCTCAGTCGAAAAACTGGCGCTCGCCTGGGGCCAGCTGTTCGCCTGAATTCGCTGCCTGTTGTGAATACCGAAACGGACCGAGTCTACGTTACGTCGACGCTGGGC
>JAGQPC010000881.1 GCA_020426925.1 Planctomycetales bacterium
ATGGAGTTCATGCAGTTCCATCCCACTGTATTGTACATCGCTGGGAGCAGTCGGTCTCTGATTACTGAAGCTATGCGCGGTGAGGGCGCTCGATTGATCGATGCTGCGGGACATCGGTTCATGTTTGATTATGACGAACGAGGTGAGTTGGCGCCGCGCGACGTAGTTTCCAAATCGATCGTGACTCAAATGGAAAAAAATCGACATCCCAACGTTTACTTGGATGTCAGCCACTTGGATGCGAGCTTTATCAGAAATCGGTTTCCAGGCATCGCCGAAATGTGTGAAAAGTTCGGAATCGATATCACACGTGACAAGATTCCTGTTCGGCCTGGTGCACACTACATGATTGGCGGCGTAAAAGTCGATAAGGATGGCCGGACTTCGATTCCCGGTCTTTGGGCCGCGGGCGAAGTTACCGCAAGCGGCCTGCACGGAGCGAACCGCTTGGCATCGAACAGTCTGTTGGAAGGCCTGGTCTATGGCGCGAACGCCGGACGCGGCGCCTCGGCAGCTGCCAGGCAAATCGTTCATGATTTTCGTGCGTTGCCGATCACTAACGAGAAAGCACAGGACAACGAAGAGGATCTGGATCTCGACGACATACGTAATTCACTGAAGAGTCTCATGTGGCGTGATGTTGGCGTTCGACGCGACCGTGTCGGTCTGGCAGCTGCGGCCGAGACTATTGATGCGTGGTGTCGTTATGTATTGCCGCGAGAATTTCAGAATCCCAGGGGTTGGGAGCTGCAGAATCTGCTGACGGTGGCTCGGCTGATGGTGGCCGGTGCGTTGGCTCGCGAAGAGTCTCGTGGAGTGCACCAACGAGTCGATTTTCCCGAAGTGGATGACGTCCATTGGAAACGTCATCTGTCTTGGGTTCGCCCGCAAGAAATGTAGATTTGCGGCAACCACCGGTGTTTGGAAACTCCTGCAACTTACATTTGAGTCTCGTTTGTCGCGTCCGTCGACCCCTGTACGTGATGGTTTGGCCTGCGTTGCCTCGTATGTTGTAAATTCCTCGTCGATTTTTCTTCATGTCACCGCGTACCGAACTTGTTCAATGGGGGGCTCGTAACTTAAATTATGCGATTCAATGAGGGCCGGCATGACCGCAGGCTGCGGCGTTCGCCTGGCTGCTCGGCAGATACACCGCGCCGTCCGTCAGGAAGCTTGCGATTTTTCTGCAGGCGAATGGTGCCATGTGTCCATCTACTTGCTTGGACTTAGCAGAGGTTAACGAGTGATGAGCGAGAATTCAGACCGAACGCCCATGATCGAGGCAATCGGGCTTTCCAAGTTTTACGGTGATTTTGCCGCAAGTCGAGACATATCGTTTACCGTCAGCAAAGGTGAGATTGTCGCGTTTCTTGGTCCGAATGGAGCAGGGAAAAGCACGACGATGAAACTGCTGACTGGCTATCTTTCTCCGTCCGAAGGTGTGGCCCGGATTGCCGGGCACGATATGTCGACGGATCGGTTGGCCGGATCAAAACATCTCGGCTACCTGCCAGAGAACGGACCCCTGTATCCTGACATGACTCCATCCAGCTTGCTCAATTTTTTTTTTTTTTCTCGAGGAATGTCTGAACAACACAAGCGAGATCGCATAGCGGCCGTCGTTGAAATCTGTGCACTCTCGACTGTTTTTCACAAACCGATCGGAAAGCTGTCGAAAGGTTTTCGGCAGCGGGTCGGGATGGCTCAGGCGCTATTGCACGAGCCCGACGTGCTGATCATGGACGAACCGACGGCCGGTCTGGATCCAAACCAGATTCACGAAGTGCGCCAAACAATGCAGAAGTTTGGAAAAGAGAAAACGATCTTGTTGTCGACTCATATTTTCCAAGAAGTCGAAGCGCTCGCCGACCGAGTCATTGTGCTCAACGAAGGTCGATTAGTGGCCGACGGGCCGATGGCCGACTACACCGCAAACGGCAAGACGCTGGAATCGGAGTTCCGTCGCCTAACAGCTGCCGCCGCGTTAGCGACTTAGATCGATGCGGTTTTGAGTGACGGCCTTTTGGGAAATCTAAAGTTCAATACTTTTTGATAATCGGGATTTTATTCATGGCGATCATGGGTTCTGTCGGACTGTTGCTAATCTACGATGCGGCGTTCTTAGCCATCTGTATGGTGGTTTTGTATCTGCTTTCGACCAACAGGAAGGCCGCGTACGCAGTTTTCAAACGGAATATTCTCGGCTACTTCAATAATCCAGCGGGCTACGTGTTTTTATGCGTGTTCGTGCTGATGGGGTCGATCGCGGCATTTCGACCGCACGACTTTTTTAATTCGAACTTGGCGAATCTCGATCAACTCAACAAATGGATTCCGCTGATCCTGTTAGTGTTCATTCCAACTATCACGATGAGCATTTGGTCGGAAGAGCGGCGACAGGGTACGGACGAACTGTTGCTAACGATTCCCGCAGGCGATTGGGATATTGTGCTGGGCAAGTATCTAGCGGCCGTTGGCATCTTCACGGTGTCACTTGTCGTTTCCCAAATATCTAACTTTATGGTGCTGAGTTTCTTGGCGCTGGGCGACGTCGATGTCGGGCTATTTACCACAACCTACTTCGGCTATTGGCTGATGGGGTTGGCCATGATCGCACTTGGAATGGCCGCATCGTTTCTCACGGCGAACCTCACGATTGGATTCATATTTGGCCTGATCTTCATCGCTCCGTTTGTTGCGATGCAGTATTTCGGAGTCGATAGTCTGACGAAATTCAGCTTTAGTGCTCAGTCATTTGATCTAAGCCGTGGCGTTATTAGTCTTAGCTCGATTGTCTTTTTTGCGTTGTTGGCGTTGATTGGTTTGTACGTCAGCGTCGTGATGATCGGAAAACGGCACTGGTACGGCGGTAAAGATGGACGATCAATGTTTGGCCATTACGTTTTCCGCGCAACCGCTTTGCTCGTCACGCTTGTTGGAATAACAGCGTTTCTGGGAAAGAACTTGCCTTTCCGGTTTGATACGACCTCTGAGAAAATCAGCTCTTTGTCGTCCGAGACCAAACAACTTCTGGGCAGTGTCGAGTCTGAACAGCCAATCCTGATCGAAGCATTCATCAGTTCCGAAGTTCCGGACGAATACGCACCAGTCAAATCGGATCTCGTTACGAAGCTTAATGAGTTCGATCGAGGCAATCGGCGGATCGACGTCCGGATCTACGATGGCATAGAGTTGCTTAGCGAAGAAGCGCAGCGAGCAGAAGAACAGTTCAATATCACGCCTCAAGAAGTCTACTTTCGCAAGAAAGGAGCAATGACGCGTGGCGAACTGATCATGGGCGTTGCCGTTACAAGCGGCCTCGAAAAAGTCGTTGTGCCGTTCTTCGATACCGGCGTTCCGGTTGAGTACGAGCTGATTCGTTCGATCGGCACGGTTTCGCAAGAAAAACGATTGCGATTGGGAGTTCTGACAACTGATGCCCGTATGTTCGGTGGGTTCGATCCGATGCGAGGACCGACGCCGAAAGAAGCGATCATCGAAGAACTGGAAAAGCAATACGAGGTCGTCGAAATTAACCCATCCGACAGGATTGAAGAACAAGTCGACGTATTACTGGCCGTTCAGCCCTCTTCGCTAACGCAGCCGCAAATGGACAACTTTGTCGAAGCAGTTCGCAACGGCACACCGACAGCGATCTTTGAAGATCCGGTTTCACAGTTCTTCCAAGTTGAAGGAACAAGCCAGCCGAAGCGTCCGCAAGGCGGAATGATGGGCATGCAACAACCGCCTCAGCCAAAAGGCGATATGGCTCCACTGCTTGCGTTACTGGGTATCGATATGCTCAGCGGCGGTAGCTCGGGGATGCCCAGCTTTCCTGGAATGATGGGTGGTCCGCAAAAGGATGTCCGGTCTGTCTGGCAAGATTACAACCCATATAAGAAAGCGGAAGGGCTAGACATCATCACCAAGGATTGGGTCTTCATCAATCCGGAGAACCCGGCGGCGGACGAGCCGTTCCCGGCCGACAACGTTGTAAGCTCGGACTTGCGTGAAGTCCTGTTCGTTTATCCAGGCGGCGTCGACAACAAAGGCACCGAAGGGTTGACCTTTGTGCCTATCGCCAAAACTGCTGCCGGTACCAGCGCTGGCTGGGTGAATTCATCGGACGTAATGACGGCCGCGATGACTCGTGATCCCAGAATGGTCGAAGGGAAACGGACGACTACGGTTGACCCGATTGTCGTTGCTGCAGGTATCTTCTCCGATCCCGATCTGATCATGACAGATGCTAAGCCAAAGTCCAAAGAAGACGGCGAAGAAGCCGAAAAGCCAAAGGGAATCAATGCGATCTTTGTCGCGGATATTGATTGCCTCAGCCGCGCGTTTATCGCTATCCGAAATCGCACGGACGAAGAATATAACTGGCAGTTCGACAACGTGCCGTTCGTGTTGAACGTAATCGACGTGCTCGCAGGAGATCGCCGATTCGTCGACATTCGAAAGCGGCAAACTCGTCATTCGACGCTGAAGCTCATCGAGGGTGAAATTGCCGAAGCGAGTAATGAGTCGGAAAAATCGATCAAGCAGTTCCGTGACGAATTGGAAGAAGCGATCGATAAGGCTCGCAAAGACAATGAAGCGAAGGCGACTGCAGCTCGTAAGAAGATCGATGAGCTGAAAGCGAATCCAGAAGGGCTCGATGATTTTGCTCTCCGAGCGAGAATCGAAGAGATGGAACGTAACCTGCAAATCCAAACCGCGATTGACTCACGACGCTTGGAAGTGGAAATCGCACGTCTGCAGCGAGATTTTAATCGCAAGCAAAAGAGCATCCAGCTCGAAACTGAGCAGCAGGTCGAAAAGGTCAAGAGTCGCTGCAAGAATCTGGCGGTTGTGATCCCGCCGATTCCGCCGCTGATTTTAGGGCTGACAGTTTTTCTCAGGCGTCGGTACCTGGAACGTGAAGGGATTACGGCAGCTCGTCGTCGTTGATAAGCAATTTGTGAAATCAAATCCTAGTCCAATTCAGGACGTGAAAATAACTCTTAGGAAACTCAGACATGTCAGAAGCAGGCAAATCGGGCGTTTTCGGTTTGGTCGCCGCAGCATCGGCAGTACTTGCATTTGCGTTTCAAGGAAGCTCCGGTACCACCACGCTTCCGCCAGAGGTCGGAGCGATGATGTTCCCCGACTTTCACGATGCTCTGGCCGCTAAGAGTCTCACGATCACTCGGTTCGATGAATCGCTCGGTCGTTTAGAGGACCTAGAAGTCAAGCAGGTTGATGGTCGCTGGCGGCTCCCTTCGCACGAAGGGTATCCTGCTGACGCGGAAAATAAGATTCGCGATGCCACGACTCCGTTTGTGGACCTCGAGATCATTCGAGTTGCCAGCGAAAACGAGACGGATCATCAGCTGTATGGGGTCGTCAAGCCAGACAAGACCTCATCTGAGATCACGGATCAAGGCGTTGGAACTCGAGTCGTCGTGAAGGACAGTGGCGGTAAGTCGTTGGTTGATTTGATCATCGGCAAAGAAGTCAAAGACGCCGAAGGCCAACGGTACGTTTGTCGAACGGACAAGCCTCGCGTTTACGTCTGTGAAATCGATCCCGACGATTTGCCGGTCCGTTTCGAAGAATGGATCGAGAAAGACTTGCTCGACGTCAGCTCGTTCGACATCGAACGTTTGACACTCAAAGACTACACATTCGCAGTTCAGCAGCAGTTGTTTCGGCAACCAACGACTCAGTTCACGCAGCGCCTTGAAGTTTCGCTTGTGCATGAAGACAACAAGTGGCAGCTCGATTCTCTCCAGGAGAATCTGAACAACCGCTTTGTTGAATCGGAGCTTCTTGATTCGGAGGAAGTTGATCAAGAAAGGATAAACGGTTTGCGAACCGCCTTGACCGATCTTGAGATTGTAGACGTCGATCGCAAACCCACCGGCCTTTCTTCCGACTTGCAAGCGGATGAGAGTTTCTTTAGCAACGAAGAGGGCGTTAATTCGCTGGTCGAAAAAGGGTTCTATCCAGTTCAGTTGGACGGTGTCCCTCAAATCCTCTCCTCCGAAGGCGAAGTCATCGCCGGCACGAAAGATGGAGTGGAATATGTCCTAAGATTCGGCCGAGACGAAGGTATCGAAACGAAAGGAGATGAAACTTCCGTCAATCGATATCTGCTCGTATCTGCTCGGTTCAACGAAGGTTACTTCGATGAGCCAGAATATGAAGACCTACCCGAGTTACCCGGTGGATCGGTTGAACTTCCCCCTGCTGACAATAGTGATTCCGAATCAGTTGATGCAGACGTTGAGCCCGACGCGTGCGGTCCACAAGCTGAAAATGATGAAGTTGAAGTCTCGGAAGACGAAATCGTAGAAGCGACAGCAGACCCAAAGGCTGATGCAGAAGTTGATACGGAAGCATCGGCTGATTCTGACCAACAAGTGTCCGCGACCGAAGAAGCTGCAGGTGAAGGCGATTCAACCAAGGCTGATGCACTTGCGGAAATTCGCGCAGAGCGAGAACGGATTGAAAAAGAAAATCAACGGAAGCGTGACGAATACGACGACAAAGTGGAAAAAGCGAAAGAGAAAGTAGCAGAGCTAAACTATCGCTTTGCTGATTGGTATTACGTCATCTCAGAAGATATGTACAAGAAGATCCATCTGTCACGGTCTGACATCGTCAAGGAATCGGACGAGGCGAAAGAATCTGGTTTCGGCTTGGACGCGTTTAAAAAGATTGGCGAAGAAAGTAAGGACCTTCTGAAAGACTGACAATCGTTGAACGTAAGCTAGCAGACACACGGAAGAGCCTCCATTCAGTTTGTTTGGAGGTTTTTCTATGCGCTGTACGCTGACGAGGCCAGTGTTTACATCTGTTTACGCTCGGTCGTTTATCAATTGGTACATAGTGGCGACAATCTTTTTATCGCACGGAAGCCGGATCATTTCCTCAAGTGCCACTCCCCGATTAAGCTAGGCACTGTTTAGTGTTGCTCGTGTGACATACGGCGAAAAGATCATGCCAGGGACTTTCCGGTTTCTGAAACTTGTGACACGCTCTGTTCATGAGTGGAGTAGGAATTCGTCTGCTCCATCTGCCAACTTCAAAGCAGTTCAGGGGATCGCTGTTGTTCATCACTTCAAGATGAAACGAGAGGCAACCTGTTGCTCGTAATGTTTAGGGAATCGAGATGGCCACCAGAATTCGTAAGCGCATAAAGCTTCTTAGGTCAAGCATCGAACAATTAGAGACTCGACGTCTTCTTGCAGGGACACCTTACTCCGACTTAGTCGACAGTTATGCTCCAGTTGGCTACTGGCGTTTGTCGGAACCCTCCGGAACGACTGCGATCGACGAAGTTGCAGTTTCGAATGGGGTCTACAAAAACGGGGTCACATTAGGGGCGAGCGGAGTCGAGTCGGGGGATACTGCGGCGAGTTTTGATGGAGTGGACGATATTGTCGAGGTTCCACATGACGCCGGTTATCTTGCTGGCAATGGAACCTTGGCGATTTGGTTTCAAGCATCAACCACGTCTGGGCGACACGGAATCTTTTCCAAAGATTCATCGGGCAAAGACACGGGTGGTCATATGTCGATGATGGTCGACAACGGTTCGCTTCGACTTCGAAGCCAAAGCACGACGCAAAGCCAAGACTTGTACGCCGGAACTGCTATTTCTCCAAACACATGGCATTTGGCCGTTGTAACTTGGGGTAGCTCTGGTCTCGCCCTTTACGTCGACGGATCGCAGTCTGCGACCGCGCCGAGTTGGACGACTGGTCTGGTCGGAAACTACGAGCCGATCGTTGTCGGTGGCTTGCAATGGTATAGCGGTAATTTGGTGGCAGATCGAATTGACAATCCCTTCGCAGGACAGATTGACGAAGTGGCTATTTTCAATTCTGTCCTATCCCCAACTCAAATTCAGATGCTCTACGATACTGCCACAGGCACGCCACAGAACACGCCACCCGTTGCAGTGGACGATAACGCGAGCACAGCAGAAGACACGCTCGTGACAACGGCGAACGTGTTGCTGAACGACAGCGATGGCGATGGCGACACGTTGTTTGTTTCCGGCTTCGACGCGGTGTCGTCTCAAGGCGGCACGGTGGTCAGTAACGGCAACGGCACGTTTAACTACACGCCAGCACTGAACTTCAACGGCTCGGACAGTTTTACCTATGACGTTTCGGATGGAAACGGTGGCACTGATACGGCGACGGTAACGATT
>JAGQPC010000882.1 GCA_020426925.1 Planctomycetales bacterium
GTTCGAAAACACCAAGGCTGCCGAACCAGTCTTCACGATCCATCACTAAGGACATAGTCGGTAGCGAAACGAGACTGTCTCGGATCATGGTCGAATACTTGCCGTCAAACAAATCATCCCCGTTCAGCCCGATGACTTTGGGATCCATTTCATAGTCATCCCAAGTCTCAGGAAATCCGGCTGCTATCGCAGCTTCCGTCGATTGCTGAACAACGTCATCGAGAAAAAGAAAACTTGCCGTCTCAATTCGGGAAGTGGTAACTCCATCAAGAATTGCTACAGCTCGAATGATGGTCGTGGACGCAATTGTAATTGGTTCAGCATAAGGCGTCCCGTTGCCCTCAGCTGGAACGCTGCCATCAGTCGTATACCAAATCTCCGCATTAGCGCTCGTAGATATTCCAAGCCGAAATGGTGCCGAATAGAATCCAGCTGCATGGTCGAACGTGATGCTCTCATCAAATTGGATCTGCACAGGCGAATTCGTAGTGATGTTTTCAGCGTTGGGTGTAGGTGGTTGTAGATAACTCGGCTCTTCAGCGACCGTACTGATGCCAATCAGCTGAGCATCAATCAAAAAGTCATTCTGATCCGCACCGGAGTTCAAACCTTGAATTGCCAACACGTTGTTTCCAGGGCGGAGTACGCCGACGGGAACAGTAAACTCTGCGAGATTCGCTACAGCGTTGTCAGGACGAATATTCGGGGCAGTAGCATTCCAAACTAACTCTGCCGGAGCGTTTTCACTCGCGACAAGTTGTCCATTAATAAAAGCCGCGAACCCATCGTCGTACTGAACCTGCAGCTTCATTTCGCTTAGCGATGGCACAACATCGATATTAAATTCCTGACGGGTCTGTAGCGACGAATACCGTTCATCGTCTATCTTGAAATTATCGAGGATGATCGCCGAGTCGCCGCCTCGATCAATGGCTTGCGCGACACCGATTCCGATCGTGAAGGTTCCACTTTTGTCAAATGCGTGCGTAAATGTGTCGAATCCGGTTTCGCGAGGAAATTGACTGCTTGTCGATCCGACCAATGAGGATGTCGAATCTGCCAACTTCACAATTGAGTCTGAGTCACTGATAAATACGAATGCAAAATCACCGTTGCGATTTTCATTTGTGAGGAAATTCCAGTCGAACGAGAGTGTTGATCCTTCGGCTACCGCAAAGTCACGCCTCAACGCAGAAACGGTTTTAACATTACCGACGTTGACGCTGTCGAGCGATCTGCGTGGCAAGCCCAAGTAGAACTCCGCTGCTGTTCGCGTGGCTGTGCTGTCGGCCGAAGAGGCAACCGCCATGTGAGTCTTCTCAGTTGGCGACCAATCGAAGTACTCGTCGACGATCTGAACTGTGCCGCGACCTGACCAGGGCGACAATCCTTGGTCTTCGAAGCCTCCATTCGGAAGCGAATAATCGTACTTGACGCGACCGAGCACCTTTTCCCATTCGTCATCGTCATACTCAGCCTCACGCCAGCGGTCGGTGTGGTTGGCTTCCGTCGGGACTCGGACCGAAGTTGGCGTATCTGTGCTGGTCAAAAGGATTCGAGGTTGAGCAAATCCGAATGATATATCTGAAGATTGAGCCGGAAAGGAAGGAGCGAATTCATGCTTGACGACTTGATCCGATCCAATAAGAGCAAGGTACTCGCCGTTGGACGACAATTTGAAATTTGTGTGCAACTCGCTATTCGGATTCCGACGATTCTTTCCCGATGCGAATATGATTTGGAATCCGTCAGGCGGAAGTGTAATGCTTGGCAGTGTCCATTTCGCCGGTTCATCCGCACTATCCGTGAGCGACCAACCAGACAAGTCAATCGGGTCAGGGGTCGGGTTGTGGAGCTCAATCCAATCGGAAAACTGCCCATCCTGATCAGTGAGTCCCGAATCGTTGTTCGCAAGGAACTCGCTGACGTAGACTGAGTCCCACGCGAGTAATAGGCGCTGGTCCAGTCGCTCGCTTTGAAGATTTCTTCGTGGACGTTTGTGCGCCTGACGAATCATACAATGCCGCCTTCGCTTGGATTTGATGCCGGACGACCGAATGAATCGAGCTAGGTGCTCATTTCATCTAATCCCAAATCATGGTCGCCAATAAAGCGGGTTACGGACTCTCTGTCTATGTAGTGCGATGACTGATTACCTGCACTGAGCTCCTCTTGAACTGAGACAATGAGCTCTTGAAGCAGCCTATCTGCATTCAGGTCTTGATTGGCCAGACTCAAGCGGGCATGTCGGTCATAATCGGCGCGTGACGCATTCTGCTCTCGATCATCGAACGAACGAACTGCTGCGGCTGCAGCGGCAGGAAGCTCGTAGCGTCCGGCCTGAAACGCTGCTACCAAGTCGTCCGTATCGAAATCGCCGTCACATGTCCAATCCCCTTCGCTCCATGTCGAATTGTCTGGAATGTCATCGCGATACTCGTTCGCCTGGAAGATCGTGACGAGATCTTGCGAATCGAACACGCCGTCCAGATTGGCGTCGCCAACCAACGTCTCGTTTTCCAAGTGCTCGCGGCAATCACTAAACGTCGGACCAATCGCGAGGGCAAGATTTAGTCTTCCTTGAGGACTCAGTGTTCCAGACGGATGAACAAGCTCAGTGAATTCATCGGCAGTCAGACCAGTTTCAGCAAAATCCGGTAGGTTGATTGAAGTGAAGCTAGGCAGTCGGATTATCTCGGTGTGTGGCTCGCCATTTATAACCTCAAAGGTGTAAGTGGTCGTGCTCTTAAAAAATCGCGTTGGCGTTGCTTCTTCAAAGTTACTTGTCTCATCCGCTCCGACTGCTCCAACCGCTCCAACGAATACCCCTGACGGTGAGGAAAGTTCGACGATATCGATTGGCAGGCCCCACGCCTCGATCAGCATGTCACCCGTCACAGGATCGTATGTCAGAAGTCCGTTCGCTTCGTCTTCGTTGACAAACGTCGGAAGATCCTTGGGTCTCGACACGAGTACATCATCCGGACGCTCGCTGGGAAAGTCTTCAAGGTTTCCAAGGCGAACCGTTCCGAGATCACCGCCTGCTGCAAATGCCCCATCGACTAGTAGATCCGAGAGAATTTGCTCGCGGGTCCAGCCAGGAGGTAGCACACCCGGAAACTCGATCCAGCTTCCACCTTGGAAGTCCATCAGGAACTGTTGGTCGGGTCGACTAAAATCAAACGCTCCCTCTCCGCGAACTCCGACCACTGAATTTGATTTTGAAACAATGTGCAAGGCCCCGAGTTTGCTTTCGTCCGCTGGAACTGCCGTAACCGTCCCGCTATCAGGGAAGTAATAGAGAGTCACGTCCGCAACACCTGTCGTTTGGATTGGGATGACATGATCAATTGGTTCTCCAGCATCCGCGTCATAAGGAACGTCACCCGCATATTTGACGTAGTTGGGGTTGAACAACATGCGACCATCTTCGCGGTCAAACACACCATCGTCTGTCCAGTCTCCCTCCTCCCATGTTGCGTGTTCCCCAGTGTCACGCTTTCCAAATTTCATGACCTGTATGATATCTGCTTCGTCAAGATAAAAATCCATATTCGCATCACCTGGCAACAGGTCGCCGGCAAGCAGGTGTCGGTTTTCAAGGAATTCAAACGTAGCCGATTGTTTGTTTCTTTCGCGTCTCACTCTCATGACTGTTCCTTTGTAACTGGAATTTCCGGGACGGCATCGTAACGCGTAACAAACATCTAGCGCAACATCAATTGCGCTGCTACGTTCTGCTCATGTGCAGAACGAATTTGCCGATCTGGGCTCGGCGCATCCCAATCGGCGTTGTGATCGTAGGCGATCAGTCCATAGGCCGCGGGAACATCAGGACCAATCAAATGACCAATTCGTCCAACTCTAAATCAAGATCGACGACTAGACGATCTACGGCGCCGTCATGTAACACGTGCCGTGTTCTACCCCGATCAACTCCTTCATCGTACATGGATGCGACTGTTTCTTTATCCAGCCATTTTGACCTTCCAGCTATTGCTCGAATCGTCGGATGCATTCGAGCCCCATGATTATCGCTCGCGCGCAAGGTGCTTTGTTCGACATCGTCGAACGATCGAATCACGGCGACTGCAGCGGGAGGAAGTTCATAATAACCGGCTTGAAACGCTGCCACCAAGTCGTCGGTGTCAAAATCACCGTCGCATGTCCAATCCCCTTCGCTCCATGTCGAATT
>JAGQPC010000883.1 GCA_020426925.1 Planctomycetales bacterium
GTCAATACTTGGTGAATCAGCATGCGGGCGTTACCGCGGAACGGCAGTTCGCCTGTTAACAGTTCAAACAAGATTACTCCAAGCGAGTAAACGTCGGCCTGGTGATTGACTCGATGGGCATCGCCGCGCGCTTGCTCCGGAGGCATATATGCCGGAGTGCCTAGCACCCGTCCATCGATAGTCATGGTGACTTCGCCAGCACTGCGTCGGGCAAGCCCGAAGTCCAGTAGATGCGGCTGGTTTTCAGAATCCAACATGATGTTTTGCGGCTTTAGATCGCGATGGACTATGCCCGCATCATGGGCATGCTGCAGTGCATCTGCAATCGAGGCGCACAGCTCGCAAGCATCCCGGATCGTCGGCTGATGCGCTGTAAGCCAATCGGACAGCGGAACTCCCTGGACAAGGTCGCTGACGATGAAGACGGTATCGTCCTCGCGTCCGACCTCTAGTACTGACACAATATTTGGATGCTTCAATTGTGCAGCGGCCCGCGCCTCGCGCAAGAACTGTTCGACCTCCGTCGTGTCGAGTTTTTCTCGGCGAGGAATCTTTATCGCTACAAATCGATCCAGCTCTGAATCCTTCGCTTTCCATACAGTACCGAAACTTCCGACGCCGATCTGCTGAATCAGGTCAAAATGCCCCAGCTGTTTCGTGGTTGGAGATGGCTGCGTCTCCCGTGTGTCGCCTGCGAGACTAAAGCAACTTCCACATCCTTCGCAGGTAATGTCTTCGAATGTCGCATCAGCCGACACTCGCACCGTTTCGCGACAATGCGGACAGCGAACGGTGAGTTCACCTTCACCCGAGACCAAGCTTACGGTTTCAATGGCGGCATTGGCATCTCGCTGATTTTCGATTTCTTGAAAGACTTGTAGTTGTTCACGCAGCTCCGGCATCAAGTGAGAGTGATCTGCAAGGAAGTTGCTTTCAGAAATATCAGGATCTTCCATGCGGTGCTGGAGAAAATCGAACAAAGCCTGCTCAATCGCAGCAGCTCGTTCTGAACCCGTCATCGCCTTTGATTGAGTGTCTTCCTGCATGACATCGTCATTCCGTGTCGGGTCTTGGCTCACGTTGATTTGTTCGCGGTTCACCTGTGGCTTAGCCAATTGGACGCTCTACCCATTGCGTCGGCCAGTTGTTCTTTGGCGCGGTGGAGCAGGCTACGAACTGATGCTTTTGTGCGTTGCATTTCGTCTGCCGTCTCGTCCAGTGATTTGCCTTGCAGCAAATGTAGCTGGACGGCACGCCGCTGGTCGTCGGGCAAACTTGCAATGGCAACTTGAAGTGCGGCGACTCCTTCCTTAATTGCCACGTTTCGACTTGCGGTTATGCTGTCCCCGGGAAGCTGCCCAAGCAGATCAACTAAACTGTTGTTTGCACTGTCACCGGCGAACTGCTTACGTTGAAAATTTCCACCTCGAATTTGTGCCGTGTCTTTTCTGACAAGATCGATCAGGGTCATATCGCCAATGGCGTATAGCCACGCGACGAACGACCGTTCCGAGTCACCGCGTAGTCGGCGAATCTTCAGAAACGCCTGTGCCAGCGTTTCCTGTACGACATCTTCGACCGATATGCGTCCCTGGACCCGCTGCGGCAGGCCGCGTAACAGGTGAATTCGGAGACGCTCGGCGTGCTGGATCAGTAATAGCTCCAACGCTCGGCGATCACCGCCTCTAGCATTCTTGATCAGTTCTTCTGTCGTGGACATTGCAGTTCCAATTGGTCCGCACCGAAAGCCAAAGTATACCAAAACCGACTGCAATTCAGAAAAGCAGCGAGCGCATAGGCTTCGCCTCGCGACTACAGTTTTAGCGACAATGAACCTGTTTTACTGCACAATACTCGGCCCACCCATTGGAAAGGTGAAATCATGAGGATGCTATCAAATCAGAACGACAGTCGACACCGAATTCAAATTGGCAGCGGTTTTGAAGACTTGGAATGCCGGCGATTGTTGGCTGTAGACATCGGGCCGCTGATTGACTACACACCGATTACCCTGGTGGGGCGTGGTCGCGGCGCCCAGGTTGCTGGCGAAAATCCGCAAGCTCCAGCTGTACATCAAATCGCTCAGCACGCAAACGAAACCGTTCAGACACACGTTCAAAACGAGCAGGCGAGACCGGCCAGAGGTGTGGGTTCGAGATGCCAGGCTTTGCATCAGCACTTGCGAGTTCGCTTCCTCGCTGAGAACGTTGCTGTTGACGCTGTGGATCAGCACTTCAATCAAATCGACGTACTGGGTTAGGGCCGCTGTTGACGGTGACCCAGCGAGTGTCTCGCGTGAGCCGGAATCGAATGTCAGCGCGGGCAGATCGTATTCAGGCAACTTCGTTGTGAATTGAAAATATCAAATCTGAAACGGAAAAGAACGATGACAAAAACCAGTCCATTTTTAGGCGAGCGGCAGACAAAAGTCTACCAGCCGTTTGTAG
>JAGQPC010000884.1 GCA_020426925.1 Planctomycetales bacterium
AGGAAGTTTTAGGTGCACTGACAGAACTGCGGCAAGAAGGCAAAATCCGCATCGCTGGGTGCAGCAACGAAACGTGTTGGGGCGTCATGAAAAGCTTGTGGACTGCAGAGAAACACAACGTGACGCGTTACGAAACAGTGCAAAATAACTTCAGCGTCATGAACCGTCGCTGCGAAAACGAGTTGGCTCAAGTTTGTCGGCGTGAAGGAGTGAGTTTGCTGGCGTATTCTCCGTTGGGCGGCGGGGTGCTGACTGGCAAATACAACGACGGGATTCCAGCCGATGGGAGATTCGCCGCTTATGTCGACGGGCCACCTCGCCAACGCATGATGGCCGCGCGTTTCCTTAACGACCGTACGGTTGAAACCACTCGCCGCCTGGGTGAAATCGCTCGCGACCTCGACGTTCCTCTTCCCGCACTGGCACTCGCATGGAGCAAACAGCACGATTTCGTCGCATCGACGATCGTCGGCGCCACATCGGTAGCTCAACTGAACGAATCGCTCGTCGCCTCTGACTTGGTCCTGTCAGAGGAAACGTTAGACAGGATTGACGAAATCGAAAAAGCGATCCCCAATCCGATGACAGAAGATGGTCTACGTCGGCTGTAGCAGCGTGCCCACTTTGTAGATGCGTGAAACGCGCCATCGTCTGACAAATGTCGTTCAATGCAGACGATAGTGTTGGACGTTCCGTGAATCGCAATGGTGCGTTCTGCGTCGCTCACACATCCTACTTTACTATTGCAACCCTGGAATTTGATCCTTTCCCTTTGGAATGTCGACATTTGCTCCGTCGAAGGCGTCGCCGATCGATTCGGCTCGTCCGCCAAGATGTTTTGATAAAAATGCTTCAACGCACGCATACATCGCAAAACGGTTTTCGGGCTTGGCGAGACCGTGGCCTTCTTGCGGATAGAGCATGTATGCGACCGGGATCTTTTTCTCGACCATGGCGTTTACGATTTGATCGGCTTCCGATTGCTTTACGCGCGGGTCTTGAGCGCCTTGGATGATCAGCAGCGGCTTACTGATTCGATCAACGAACATCAACGGAGAGCGCGATTCCAAAAACTTGCGGCCTTCGTCCGATTCCCAGTCTCCGACGCGATCCTTCATCATCGGCATGATGGGAATCCAGTAGGGCGGTGGATTTTGCAGAAGCGTGACGATGTTAGACGGCCCGACAATGTCGACTCCACACGCAAACACGTCAGGCGTGAAAGTCAATCCGACAAGCGTCGCGTAGCCGCCGTAGCTACCGCCCATGATCGCAATTTTGTCTTTCTGAGCGATGCCATTTTCAATTGCCCAGTTGACGGCATCGAGCAAGTCGTCGTGCATCTTGCCGGCCCACTCTTTATTCCCGGCGTTGGCAAAGTTTTTGCCGAATCCGGTGGAGCCGCGGAAGTTCACGCTCAAGACTGCATAGCCACGATTGGCGAATAGCTGATGCTCCGGATTGTACCCCCAGCCATCACGAGCCCACGGTCCACCGTGAACCGACAAGATCATTGGGAGCGGTTTCTCAGGTCGTCCATTTCCGTCAGCGTCGGAATCTTTCGGGAGCGAAAAGTACGAAACCAATTCTAATCCGTCACGCGAGGTAATGATCGTCGAATGCATTTTGACCAGCGGCAGATCAGCGATGCTGGTGTCACTGACGAACAAGAAGTCGGCTTTCTTGTTTTCCCGATCGTAGAGGTAGAACTTGACCGGCCCGTCATCCAACAAGTAGGCGACCGTCCATTTCGTATCATCCAACGTCCGGCCGGTGATCTGGATTTCTCCGTCCTCGACCGTTTCCAAAAACTGAAAATCGAGCCGAATTGTGTCGTCGAGTATCTGCCATTCTCGACGAGCATACGTGAAGCTGACGGCTTGGACGTGTTTTTCCGTGGGGTGAATTAATGCTCCCGAAATGTCTGCTTTGTCGTTTTCCGCGATGAGGTCCATCTTGCCGGATTCTAGATCCATGATTTTTAGAGCTGCGGTATTTCGCTCGCGGCTGTCGAGCAAATAGGCTTTCTTGCCGGTCTTGTCAAATCCAGCCAAAGACGTCGTTAGTCCATCTTCCGGTTTGATTTCCAAAAACGGTTTCCAGTCGTCACCGTTTGGCTGCAGGTAAACCTGTCCACCCACCGGCGTATACGTGACGCCGAATCGAATTTGGTAGTCGTCGTCGATGACGAAGCCTGCGAGCCCCGGATTCTTTTGCACCAATTCCCGATTTCCAGTGTGTAGGTTTATGCGATAAACATCGTGAAGCTGGTGCGGCGGGCGATCATTGATCCCGACCATCAGGTCTTCTGGAAACTTTTCGCTGATCCCACTGACGCGAGCACGGATATTTTCAAACGGAGTCAAGTCTTTGATTTCATCAGTTCTCAGATCGACGCAGTACAAGTGAAAATCTTCGTCGCCGTCTTTATCGTTGGTATACAAAACGTGTTGATTTGTATACGCCCAGAAGAAACTGCGAATTCCGCGATGAGTATCGTTGGTGATGGCTCGAGCTTGTTCGAGCTGCCCAACCGGTGCTACCCAGACGTTCAGCACTCCA
>JAGQPC010000885.1 GCA_020426925.1 Planctomycetales bacterium
AGTGACGCCGAATGATCACCATTTTTCGCTGAACGGTACGACGTGAGTAATCGAGACGTTTTCCGATTTCGCTATCGCTGTAACCCTCAAGGCGGAGTGTCACGATATTTTGCAACGAGGAATCGTCCAGTGCTGTAAAAAATGTGTCGAACGTTTCCACGAATTCGGCTGCAAATTCGGGAGTCGGTTCGCGAGAACAAAGTTGTTCCGAACTATCGACAACAGAAGACTCATTGGATTCCAAAAGCATAACGCCGGCCAAATTGCGATTCACGTCACGCCGCAACCGACGATCATGCTGATGACGCCGCGCAACTTTGCGAGCCGTAATTGCGAGCAACAATCGCAGCAGTCCCTCGCGATCTTGCAAATCGGGAAACCGGCCTGCTGCGATGCCGGAGCAAACACTGTGAAATGCACTCTGTGCCGCATCCTGTTCGTCGTAAACACGCCGCGTTTCTGGATGGAGCTTCTTTCGTGCCAACATATAAAGACGACTAACGAAATGATTCCAGATCTTCATCGCCGCAGCGTTGTCGGCATTACGCAACTCATCGATCCATAGCGTGACTGGGTCGTCGATCTGCATATCGGCCGGACGAAACCTGTATTCCTAGGCAAGTGGGAGTAAACCTACGAGTATACTCCGAGTGCGGTGTGGTTTCGAATTCACGCGATTGTGAATTTGAAATTGCTGCTCACTTGAGACTCGCGATTTCGAATTGTGCACACGACTACCGATAACAGACGCGTTAGGCAACGTCCGAGAGTGGCCGGATCTCTTGGTCATGTTAGATTCATCGATCGAATGCCGGTGGCGAGTCTGAAGCGACGTCCTCGTTAGATATGGGCCGTTGCTCGAGGACCGCAGAGCGATTGCGAGTCCACTGCTCGAAACCGGTACACCGCTATCGATCAGCACGGCTTCCATATCGTCCAGTGATGCTGATGACTTCGCTGAGCACTTTGCCGTTGGTTGCGACTCCTTCGCCTGAATGAATGGTTGGACGACCACGCCAATCAGTGAATGTTCCGCCAGCTTCCACCAGCACAGGCAGCAGAGCTGCAGCGTCCCACAAACTCATCATCGGATCGACAACGATTTCGGCTTGTCCTGTGGCGACCAGGAAATAGGCGTAGCAGTCGCCCCATGTGCGACCGAACCAACATGCTTCTTCCAGTTCATGGTGAGCGTCCATCGCGTCGCGCTGGTGGAAAGTCTTGACTTCGCTGGTCAGGTAAACGCAATCGTTGAGGTCAGTGGTCTCGGAGACACGTGCGGGCTTTGGGGCGTTGTAACCTTCTTGCCATTCGGCGCCTGATCCGATGGCTGCGTAAATGCGTCGATCCAGCGCGGGCAGTTCGATGACACCGATCTTTGGTTCATTATCTTGTTCGACTGCAATAAGCGTTCCGTAAAGTGGTACGCCGGTGATGAAGGATTTGGTTCCGTCGATCGGATCCAGAATCCATCGATAGCCAGATTTCCCTTCCTGTTCGCCAAATTCCTCGCCCAAAATTGCGTCGTCCGGGAACTCTTCGCCGATTCGTTTTCGGAGATACTGCTCGGCATCACGGTCGGCGATTGTTACCGGAGAATTGTCCGATTTGCGTTCCACCTTGATGTCAGGCGAAAAGTGGTCGAGCGTTCTGCGCCCGGCTTCAAACGCGATTTTCTTTGCAAATTCTAGTCGGCTTTCGATGTCGCTCATGGGCAGCTCCTATCGATCGGATAGCGGAACAACGAACGCGTCACAGCATAGGGGACGTGGACGAATGAGACTAGAGGCGGCGCACGACGGAGGGCGTAACGTTAGCTGGTGGGGTTTTGGCCGTTCGGCTCAGCAACTGGGCTGGATTCGGAGTTGGACGGAGCTGCGCTAGGCGGAGTTGTGTTCGCAGATGTCGCGTCTCTAGGTGTCGTATCAGATGGGCCGCTGGTGACGATCTGCGAGAGCTTGACAGATTCAAGCTGACGCCGTGCGGTTTCGGCCACGTTGTTCAACGCAACTCGCAGATTCTCCCGGGTCTCGTCATCTAATCCGCTCGCCGATACGGAATCTGTCGCAAGTGGTCCTTCGATTGCTTCGATGACTTCTAAAATGGAAATCTCGCTCGCCGGTCGCACGAGCGTGTAGCCTCCATCGACACCGCGCGTTGACTGAAGGATTCCGTGAGTAACCAAATTGCGCAAGATCTGGAGTAGAAAACGCTCTGGCATCTCGCCTTGAGATGCAATTCGACTGCAAGGAACCGGAGTCGTAGACTCAGCTTGCGCGAGTTGGAGAGTTGCCTGAATGGCATACGCGACAGTGCGGGACAGCTTGATCATTTCGGCTCGCTTTATCTCAGCGCAGGAACATCAATGTGGCGGTAGGCCGCCATGTTGTCTTGTGCAGGAATCGACGAAGCGAGCCTTGCGTTTGCCCCACAGCAGAACAGGTTTTTTTCTGCTGGCCCGATCCGCAGTTGACTCCAACGGACATACTCTAACTGCTTCGATAGCTGGAAACTATACCGAACAACGTTAGCGCGCAAACATAATTGCAAAACGCGCGAAGCATAAAGAAGGTTTGGTATACAGTCGTATACGATTCAGCGGCGTCCGTAAGCGACTTGTTGTCAGAGTTGCAACCCCTGCCGGTCAGTGACCGTTTCTATCGATCGTCGACGTAGTTATTCTGGCTTGCGCCATGAAAGGATGAAGAGTAAACACGCGCCGCAAACCAAAAGCGAATCGGCGATGTTGAAGTTCGGCCATTTGAGTTCGGGCGAGTACTGAAAGAGAATCCAATCGCGAACCGCTTGCACACCTGCGTTGGACCAGAGCCCCAGCCGATCGTAGAGGTTGCCGAGAATCCCGCCGGTGATCAGTCCGAAGGTCCAAGTCATCGGAAGATCATGTCCAATTCGACCGAAGACAAACCAGAAGACGACGCCAATTAAGGCAACGATCGAAAAGATGGCCAAATACTGAACTTGATGTTGTAGCTGGCCGAAGAGCGCCCCAGTGTTGAGTGCCGTTTCAAAACCAAAATATCCGGGGATTACCCAGAATGTCTCACCACCCGGCATGCCTAGAGCGCTGAACGCCCAGCGTTTAGTTAGCAAGTCAACGAGGCACCCTACGGAAGCGATGCTCAGAAAGAGCACACTGCGACGAAGCGGAACTCGTTGCGGTAAGTCCAGGCTAACTTTGGAGCTTTTCGGCACACTTAACACAGAATGGCGTATAGGGAATTGCATTCAACCGAGTCTTCGGAATCGAGTTACTGCACTCATCGCACGAACCATAGGTTCCTTCTTCGATCCGTTCAAGTGCAGATTCGATCATCGACAAAGTGTCCCCCTCACTCTGAAGCAAGCTGAGCGTAAATTCCTGTTCGAAGTTATCGCTGCCCACATCCGCCATATGCAGCGGCATCGTAGAAAGTTCACCGTTTTTGTCACGTAGAGTGTGTTCAGTCATGGCCGATACGTCGCCTCGTAGACGAGCACGCAGCAATAGCAAACGCTCCTTGTAGACCTTCATTTCCATCTTCTTCATTGCTTTCTTAGCCATGTTTGCTCTAAATCACTCCTCGGGGTCCGCGGATTAAGTGGATCTCGGTATAGCCTTTCGATTCTAGGTACGAGATTATCCGAAGTCAATGATTCATGCCTCTCTTGGGTGTCGTGGTGTCTGATGTGGAGTGCCTTTTGCCTGACGCGCAAAGATCGCCGTACCGTTAAAGTCGCCGACTCAGCGCAAGCCAGTCGACGCTTGCGGCAAGTTTTGTGGCGCTTTCAATGTCGTTAAAGGAGAAGTGGCACAGACAAGGTGCTTCGCAGCGCTTGCTCAGTTCATGCCAATTGGTTGACAAGCTTTCGTCATTGCCGCCAGCGTGAGTGTCATTTAACACGACGCCAGCAACGGACAGTTTTGAATACTGTTTCGCGCAGATTAGGGTCTGGAGCGTTTCATTGATGGCGCCTAATCGATTAGCGGCCACGACGATGACAGGATAGCCAAACTCGGCAGCTAGATCAGCGGTATAATGGTTGTCCGAGATCGGCGACATCAGGCCTCCGGCGCCTTCGACGATGACCAGATCGAAGTCCGCCCACAGACTGAGCCCATCGATCATTTTCGAAAAGTCTGACGTTCGCCCATCCGCTCGAGCGGCCAAATGCGGTGCGACCGGACGTTCAAACGCTTGAGGGCATACTGCGTCCAGACCGAGCGGACGTCCCGCCGCATTCCAAAGTTCCACTGCGTCTTCGGAAACGAGCGTGCCATCCGGCCGACGCGTGCACCCACTGGCAACCGGCTTATACACTCCGACACGCACGCCGTTCTTTGACAATGTCGAGGCGATCAAGCTGGCCACATATGTTTTGCCAACTTCGGTATTCGTGCCAGTTACAAACAGTCCATACTTTGGTCGGTTCACGGTTTGACTTCCACGTTTATCGATCGGGTTGTGGATAGAGCGTACCAACATTCACACGGCAGTTAAGTACACGGCGAATGAGGCACGCGCAGAGGCGGGCTTTTGCTGGAACCAACGCAACACGCAAACTCGCGCGTTGATTGCGTCGGAACTGCGCGGGGTCATGGTTTGTTGTATGGCATAGCTTTGAGCGGCGAGTTTGCGTGGATTTGCTATTCGACCAAGTGCCGCGCAGTTCCGGTCGGTAATGCTGAGTAGCCAAGTAGATCGGTCTGTGCCAAGTAGCCAAGTAGAAGGGTGGGGCAACCGGCGACAGCTGTGCCGACCCACCATCTCTTGTTTACTCGCCCCACGTGTCAGGCTCGTTCCGACTGAAATGCCCCGATTTGCCAATAGTATGCCGATGACTATCGCTTCTTCCTGAAGATTCCACGTTTTGGCGGATCGTTGGCCGGCGGGTCATTCGCTGGTGGAGCATCGGCCGGCGGGTCATTCGCTGGTGGAGCATCGGCTGGTGGATCACCGGTCGGTGTCGTGAGGTCAGGTTCGCCACCAACGACGATCTTTCCATCCACGATCAGTACCACTTTGCCGTCATCCTCCTGGCCGGAAAACACGACATCTACTGCCGTAGCGTTTTCGAACGGAAACGTGGGGTCGTTCGCGAGAATTGGCGGCTGCAATTTTCCACTAGGATTGAGAGCTGGGTCGTCCATGAAATCCGACCTTTGCGTGTCCGTTCGAGCTTCGCTTAGTTCGGCGAGAGCTAAATCGAGCTCGGCGACATCCGAAACTTGCGTTTGCGAGCCGACGCTCTCCGTGTCGGGTGCGAACTCGGCCAACGGTCCAGCTGAAAAAACTTCACGTCGTTCAACGTCTTCAAATTGTAGTTGTCTTGATTTCATCGTTTTGCCCTTTTAGTTGGTGTTTTCTTGGATTTGAGGAACTGAATGTGTTCCCTCTAAAGGCAGGTACGGGCAAATTCGGAATCCTTTCAGGAAAATGAAAAAACTTCGAGTAAGCACCACTCGATTATTAATCGCTCAGTTTTGGCTGTGACTGGGGCTTCTAGCCGCAGTCCAAGGCAAGATGCCCCAGCTACATATTGTTCGAGCAAGAAAACGAACTTGTGGCGTCGTGGATGACGAACGAGCTGCACGTTTTGTATGCCGGAAAAATCGCAGCGCGGGAACACGACAGCGCGCTGGTAGCTGCGCGATTGAGCAGGCGGAATTGAAATGCGACCACGGACCGTGCGTTATCGAGTGTCTCTATGGGTCGGCAACTGTTCATTCTTTATTGGCGAGCCCTATGTCGTAATTCGCTTTCTGTCAGATTGCAGCGAATTCATTCGGGTGTCATCCAGACAATCGGTACAAACGTGGCAGCTGTGCCATGGAAAAGTAGCGAACGGTTCTCGAAAACAGAAGCGAGATAAATGAAATGATTTTCGTTGCTGTGATTGACCAGCGTTATTTAAATGGAATCTGTAACCGAAGCACTTTTCACGAGACACCTAGAGAATCACTGAGGCTTACCATGTACAGAACGATAGTGATGGCAGCTGCCCTCTCGGTTTGCGGGCTTTCGACATCGCAGGCTGGGATCATCAAGCTTTCTGAATTGGGCTTGGACGGAGACGCACCAGCAGAGATCGGAAACATATTCGGCGAAGACGTGCTGACGTTTTCTGATCGAACGCACCAGCACAATGGAGCCGCTTTCGACGACGCGGGCACGCTTTCGGTATCCGGATCAAACGTTGTGCCGCTTCCGAGTTATCTCGTCGGAAACCAATACGTGAAGTTCGCAAACAATGCTCGCGACAACGCCAACTACGCGGCTACATTCATGACGGACGATGTTAGTGCCGTTGACTGGTATCTGTTGGTCGATAAC
>JAGQPC010000886.1 GCA_020426925.1 Planctomycetales bacterium
GAAAAACACCATTGCTTCTCCCCAACCGCTGATAGCGATCGCTCTTCCGTCAGGCGAGAATTCCCCACCGTGCCAGCGATTCGACTTTCCATCCCACCTAAGCACTTGGTCGCCTGTTTCGGTCATCCACAGGCGGAGCTTTCCATCAAGGCTGGCCGTTAAGATCCTCTTTCCATTTGGAGAAAAGCGAACGAGACACGGAAATGATCGTGTGTTTACCGGCAATTCACGTGACTTGCGTGTCTGCCGATCATAGATCTTGATGCACCGTTCGAATCCCACCGTTGCCACGTAACGACAATCAGGTGAAATGTCGATAGCATCGACCAGCCGATCTTCAATTTGCACTGAGTCCACGATTTCGAATTCAGGAACGGACGCACAAAGTGCACGGCCGTCAGAAGTCCCAATCGCCAGTGTTTTTGAGTCAGCAGAGAAGCGGATCGTTTTTCCAGGGATATCTGCAAGTCGATGGACGATTCTTTGTGATTGCACATCGATGATAATCATCCCGCTTTCGTGAGTGCAGGCAGCGTAGTACTTTCCGTCCGGTGACAATGCATTCGACGTGATGGATTTTCCAAGCGGTGGTACGCCGTCGATTCGCGTCTGTTCGCCTGACATTGCGTCCCAAAAGACGACGGAGCTAGTGATTTCTTCGGATGGATCAGGAGCCGGCCAATATGTAGTTGCAACGCTGACCAATCCTGTTTTGGGTGCCGTATTGACGCGCGCGGCATGCATGTCCTGGCCAATCTGGATTGTGCGATAGACTTCGCCGGTGAACGCGTCCCATACCATGACGCCATTTTGTGTCGCCGTTGCCACAAGCCCCTCCTTGCCAACAAAACAGCTACCCATGCGTGGCGCGCGATTCAAAGGACAATGAACTGCGACATGCGACGATTTGTTGAGTCGTTTCAGATCCCAAATTGCAACGAATCCGTCCTCGCTGGCCGTAGCTAACATGGTCGTATTTGGTGAAAAACCCACGCTTTCAATGGGCTGCCGGTGGAGTTTTTTCTGAGTCCACATGTCAGATCGTTCAACGTTATCTGACAACGACGCTACCCATGCACTGCCTGACTCGTCTCCGCAAACTAGCTTTTCATCATCGTCAGAAAATGCCATGCAGTTGATGCGGCTTGTCACGTCGAGCGAATGTAGACTCGTCCAGGATTCCGCGTCCCAAAGCTCAACGCGGAACGACTCGTGACGTCCAGTTTCACGATACAGGCCAACTGCCAGCATAGATCTATCTGAATTGAGTGCGATGGCAGTCACACCGGTTGTATCAATTGGGATTGACCGGAGTAAATCCCGATTCGCCGTATGTAGAATGTTAAATCGGTCACTATCGTTTCCGCAGACGATGAGGTTATCTGCTGAATCGAACGCAGCCAGAGTCCGCTGTCCACAGTCAAGATCGAAAGCCACTTCACCAGTATCTAAGTCCAAGATTCGAACGCTACCAGCATCATTCAAACTCGATCCAGTGCCAATGACGAGATGTCTTCCATCGCTGGATAGATCCAGTGACGCGACTTGTTTTTGCCACTGCGAGTATCCAACCGACGTAAACCGGCGGACCAATTCCGCTGTTCCTGAATTCCAAATGGAAATGTTGCCATTGCCATCAGTGGTAAAAATTCTATTTCGCGACCGATCCACCAACAGCGTAGTCATGTTCGTGCTGGGCGAGTTCAAGTAGGCTCGAGGCGGTTCACCTGGAGTTGAATCAACCTTCCAAACCTTTGCACGACTCGCAAACCCAGACGTGACGATCTCCGTATTATCAAGAAACGCAACCTGATCGACCGGAAGTTCGTGGTCGAATGTGTGAATAACGGCTGGGTCATCGCAGTATTGCCATAGATGGAACCACTCAAAGTCACGAAAGTCTTCTTCGCCTTCGTCTGGAACCCAACGCAACAGAACGTCCTGCAGCTCGACGATGCTCCGTTCGTCCGCCAGATCCTTTGCAGTTCGCATGTCAGCCGCGTATAGGCTGATGCGTTGAAGACGAGACTTGACCGCGGCGTCCTGCATTCGGGCGGCGTCTTCGCTGGCCCGAACAGAATAGTTCCAGGCGAACAGTGAACTAACGCCCGCAAACAGCGCCATCAATATGAACAACAATGCCAACGCCGTTGCGAGAGCCGGATTTCGGCGGCCAAAGTAGCTGAGACGTTGCAGGCTACTTGCAGGCTTTGCTTTGATAGATCGGTGCTCGACAAAACGCCGTAAATCGTCAGCGCACTCCGTCGCGCTGCGATAGCGGGCAATTGGATCTTTCTGCATGCATTTGGCAAGGATTGTTGCCAAATCGTCGGGGATTTCTCTTCGGACTTTTCGCGCTGATGGGACCGGTCCATCGACAATCGCACGCATTAGCTGCCCGCGGTTTTCTTCATCAAATGGTGGCCGGAACGTTGCTAACTCGAACAACGTAGCACCCAGCGAATAGATGTCTGATCGCTCATCGGCGACGTGCCCTTCGACTTGTTCTGGGCTCATGTAGCGTAGTGTGCCGATCACGTCGCCCGTCAATGTGATCGGTTCGTTCGTTTGAATGCGAGCCAATCCAAAGTCTGTAACATGCACCTGCCCGGCTTGGTCCAACATCAAGTTCGAAGGCTTCACATCACGATGGACCACGCCGGATTGATGAGCAAAATGCAACGCTTCGGCAGCCTGGATTCCGATCATCGCAACGCTGCGGAAATAGCTTCGCAAATCAGACGAATGTTCAGTGGAGAGCTTCGCGAAAGGAACTGTGTCGCAAGCGACCGACGAATCTGAATTGGAATCAGTTTGCTTTGCTTCGTTGGATGGACCGTCAGGATTTCCTGAACCACTGAGTCGTGCGATGATCTCGGACAAGCTTTGTCCTTGAATCAGATCCATCGCATAGAAGTGCACTCCACGATCACAGCCAACCGAATGGACGTTCACGATGTTTGGATGCCGCAGCATCGCCGCTGCGCGGGCTTCGTTACGAAAACGGTCAATGTGGTGCGCATCCAGTAACGCTGCAAACGGCATAACCTTCAGTGCAACGCGACGCCCCAATGACCGTTGCTCTGCCTCGTAGACGACGCCCATACCGCCACGACCGATTTCATGAATGATGCAGTAATCGCCAAGCTCTTCTATCGCACTTGATGCTGAGCGGTTGCTGTCGCTTGGTTGCTCATTTGGAATCGGCATCGGAACGCTGGCAAGGCGATTGACGAAATCCAATCCTCCGATTGCAAGACGCAGCTGTTCGGCAATTTCGAAATGCCTAGCCAGAAACGCCTCGCGGTCAACTGACGATTGTGATTCGAGCACCGCGAGGTACTCTTCCATTGCCTCCGCGACTGCGATATCGGTTTCGGTTTCATTCGCGTTTTCGCCTGCATCCATTGTGGAGGTCGATAACTTGAACCGTTCTTCGTTCGTGTTCATGATTGGCTGGCCCCTAGTTCTTTTCGCAAACTTGCCATCGCCCGAGCCCACAGAGCCTTCACGCTCGGGACGGTGCGATCCATCGAATCCGAGATTTCGGCGAACGACTTATTTTCCAAATGGCGTTGCACAATGACCTCCGAATAGTCGTTGGGTAAGCGTTCAAGCGCTTCGGACAGCAGTACAACTTCTTCTCGCTGCTGCACGATTTGACTAGGCGAAGCCCCAGAATCCGGCAGCAGCGCACACAAAGCCACGGATGATTGCTCGACCGATTCATCAAGACGCTGTTCGGCATAAATATCTCGTCGTTGCGCGCTGTGAAATCGTATGGTGTCAACAAGGCGGCTGGCGAGAACTTTGCGCAGCCACGCTACCAGTTCTCGCTCCGTCGTTCCTGCGAATCCCGCGAACGCTCGTTGAGCCGCCACGATTGATTCCTGAGCGACATCGGACGCAGACACTCGGACTTGGACATTCCTGCATAGCTGAACTCGCGCCAGTAGACGCAAATAATGCCGATAGGAATCGAGTAACCCCGCAATCGCACGTTGCCCCTCGTTTCGAGCGAGTTGCAGGCGACGTTCAAATTGATTGATGCAAGAGTCTTCCATTTTGTTGTCTCTACGTACTGGATCGCAGACGCCGCGAAAACGAATCGCGCAATTTGAAAAAAATCTAGAAGTTAATCAGTGGTTGCGAAATGCAATTTATGCTTCACTCTCCCTTCGGGAGAGTCGCCGCGCAGCGGCGGAGAGGGCAGACGATTGCGAGCTTTTGGGCTGGTCAAAAACGAGTCGGATTCAATGTAGGGGCGATCAACCCCTCCCCGACGCCTCATGCTTCGGCTTCGACCCTCCCGAGGGAGGGTGAATCCGCAGATGCATGACTTGTGTAGATACCAGTGCTCGAGGGAGGGTGAAGTGATCTGAAAAGACGAATGCCCAGCAAGGTAGCACGCTTCCGAAATCGCTGCGCCACATGTCCCGCGGGCGGAGCCGCGGGACTACAAGAGATCGATCAGCTCGTCAAACTCGATCGCCGCGGCCACGTAGGTTCCGGCTTGGAATGCGAACACGAAGTCTGTGGTGTTGAAGTCTCCGTCGCCGTTCCAATCGCCCTCTTC
>JAGQPC010000887.1 GCA_020426925.1 Planctomycetales bacterium
ATCGCAGCCAATTGAGTTTCGAATTGTGGGCAATGTCATATCGGACCCCTTCGCGGTAGATCCCGAAGAACCGAGCGATGCCGAGTTCGTTTGTCCCGATGTAGACGACATGTTCTGCTACCCAGGCGAGATTCAATCCGAAGATCCGTTCATCTGGATCGACTTCATCGATTCGCTTCCAGAGATTCCAAGCCTGACTGGTGAGGAATTGCGATCCGCGCTGCTCGGTGATTGGTGGAGTTGGTATTGGAGAACAATTGGTGAAAACGCTCCTCCGCTCACGACGCAAGACAGTTTTGAAATCGACGCGGATCAGGTTCTGTCCGTGCCAGAGGGCCAAGGAGTTCTCAGCAATGATTTCGATCCGGATAACACAGCAATAACGGCGATTCTAGTAGACCACCCGCAACATGGTTCGGTTGTGCTGCACGCGAACGGTGCGTTTGATTACACGCCGAGTGCACATTTCAATGGCGTTGATGAGTTTACTTACAAAGCGTTTGATTTTGTGGATTCGTCTTCTATTCAAACCGTCTCGATAACCATCGGGACCGGCGTCACGTTTGGAGATTTCGACAGCAGCGGCGCCGTTGATGCTGCTGACATCGATCTACTTGCCTTCGCGATTCGAAACCAAGATTCTGCATTCGACCTCAACGGCGACAATCGGCTCGATGCTGAAGACTTAAACTTTATGATTACCGAAATTGTCGGCACCACGTTTGGTGATGCAAATCTCGATGGAGTCTTTGACAGCGGTGACCTGGTCGAGATCTTCAAACATGGACAGTACGAAGACGCTATGCCGGGTAATTCGGGCTGGGCAACGGGGGACTGGGACGGCGACGGCGATTTCACAAGTGCCGATTTTCTGGTCGCGTTCAAATCTGGTCAGTATGAAGTTGCCGCGTCAGTGACGCTGCGAACCCCACACTCCTTTCCAGGCCGCCAGATTCCCGATTGCAACTGGCTCAGCGATTGTCGTTACGCGAACGACGAGCGACGCTAGGCAATCGGTTCGAACTTGTCGTTAAAACTGTCCCACGACAACGCCATCTCCGATCGTGATTTGATCACCAACTGAAATCGATTGCAGGCTTGATGGCATCTGCTGTTCATCGTGGTCGTCAGGTTGAGTACTGAATTTTAGCTTCCCAGCGCCTAGCGAGTTAGTGAAAATGCGCCCGACGGCGTTACCATTCACGAAGACCTCGAACGATGTGTTGGGAGGAACACGAAACACATAGATTTCCAACTTTTCTTCCGTTCTGCCATGTTCGGTCTCGCTCTCGAACTCAGCACGGCCGTATGCCCCGTCGCTGCCACTCAATTGAGCACGAAAATGAACTTCATTCGCCGAAGTGGTGTGGTCGTCTTCATCATCCTTATAAGTTTTGTCTTGATCGTCGCTGTCGTAGCTATCGCGGCCTGCATCTCCGAACTCTCTGTCGCGTCCTGCTCCGCCGTGCAATTCGTCGTCACCCCAGCCGCCACGGATTAGGTCATCACCGTCTTCACCAAATAGCCTGTCGTGACCTGAATCTCCAAATACCTGGTCTCGCCCGTGGTCGCCGTGGACTTCGTCATCGTCCCATCCGCCTCGAAGATAGTCATCCCCTCTCCCACCCCGAATGATGTCTTTACCACCACGACCAAAAATCCGATCGTCGTCGTCTCCACCGTCCATCGTGTCATTGCCAGCGCGGCCATCGATCAGATCATTGCCCGACTCACCGAACAGGCGATCGTTACCCCAGTAGCCATCAATAAAATCGTCGCCGGCTCCGCCGTGTTCTACATCGGCCCCCTTCTCGCCAAACAACCGATCATGGCCGTTGTTCCCGTGTATCCAATCATTTCCGTCGCCCCCGTAAACGATGTCATTGCCACCTCGTCCCAGCAGGATGTCGCTTCCTCCAAATCCATAAATCACGTCGTCCCCGTTACCTCCTTGAATAGTATCTCGGAGGGCACCACCGCGAATTATGTCGTTGCCATCGCCACCAAAAATCCTGGATAGAATCCGCAAGCTTTGCGAGAGCTCGATTCGGTCGTCGCCTCCTTCGCCGAACACATCAATTCGACTTATGTCGGACGTGCTGAAGTCTTGTTGTGATGCACCAGTGTCAACCGATACAGTGTCTCCATTGTCAACTACGAGAATGTAATTCGCCGAGTTATCGCCCTGGACTGCTAGTGTTCCATCGCCACTCAAAGTCACAACCGTCGTTAACATCGCTTTGCATTCGATCAGTTCGAAAGATAATTGGCGGTTGTGGATTCGGTGGATGGTCATCGTGTAGAACTCCCAGAAACGAGGCTAAATCAAAGGCTGTAGATGCGCGAGAGATCAACACGCAATGTCTCCGCGCAGTCGCGGTATTACCGTTGCTTGATGAAAACCGACATTGTTTTGCAAAGATGAAAATGAAGCGTTTGACGGTTTAACCGAGCATGCCCTAAGCTAAACCGTGTTTTCCGATTCGTGGTTCCAAGGATTATAGTTGCGTTCATTGGAACCGCTGTGGCTCGCCACATCTTTTGTTGGCGCGCCCATCTGAAACGTACTCCACCTTCCAAAGGAGGCAAGGAACTTGCAAACAAGAACGGCACTTCCGGTGCTGAATTGAGCAGCACTGTGTGCAACTGCGAAACGCGTGAGCATTTCAGGCAACAATGTCACAGCACCGGGGGAGGTTTCACTTCGTCGTTGCGGCGAGGAAACACACGGTGTTTTCCAACAGTGAAAACGTAAAAGCCGTTGTTACTTTACCTGCAACATCCGCTCGAGCGCTACTAGAGACCACTTTGTCGTTTCGTCGTCTACTTCGATCACGTTAACCGCGTGACCAGCTTCCAGGTTTTCAAGGCTCCAACATAGATGAGCGAGATCGATGCGGTACATCGTCGCGCACATGCAGATCACCGGCGACAGAAAATGAATCTCTTGATCAGGATGTTCTGATTTAAGGCGATTGACTAAGTGCAGCTCCGTTCCGATCGCCCACTTCGTTCCGGGTTCGGCGTTTTGAACCGTTTGAATGATCTTTCCTGTCGATCCCGCTTCGTCGGCAATTTCAAAAACTTCTTGCGGACATTCGGGGTGCACGAGGATCTTTATGCCCGGATGTTTTTCGCGAAACATCGCTACGTGTTCCGGCCGGAACATCTGATGAACGCTACAGTGTCCTTTCCAAAGGATCACCTTACTATCACGGATTTGCTGCTCCGAGTTTCCGCCGTTCTCGTCCGCGTACGGATCCCACACGGGCATCTGTTCATTCGTAATCCCCATGCCGAGTGACGTGTTTCGCCCGAGATGTTGATCGGGGAAAAACAGCACGCGATCGCCTCTTTCAAACGCCCATTCGAGCACCGCTCTCGCGTTGCTGGATGTGCAAACGATTCCCCCGTGGCGACCACAGAACGCTTTCAAACTAGCAGCCGAATTGATGTAGGTAACCGGAATGACGCGCGATGTGTCGATCAGTTCGCTCATGTCGGCCCATGCGTCTTCAACCTGTTCGATCGCGGCCATGTCCGCCATGGAGCAGCCTGCCGCCATGTCTGGAAGTACGACTGTCACGCGAGCCGAATCTCGCTCAGCCAGTTTCTCCGGTCGATTGGCCAGGATGTCAGCCGTTTCGGCCATAAAGTGAACGCCACAGAAAACGATGTAGCGACAATCTGTGCTGGCCGCAGCCATCTGGCTGAGCTGGTAGCTGTCACCTCGCAGATCGCTGTGAGCAATTACTTCATCCTGTTGGTAATGGTGGCCCAGAATTAAAAGCTTTGATCCCAAGCGTTTGCGCACATCTTCGATGCGTTTAGACAGCTCATCGTTTTCGAGCGATTTATATGGGGCCAGCTCAAACGGAGCTGACTCAGTAGCAACAGACATTCGGTTTCTCCGGATTCATCGTGGCCCTAGATTGTAGTCACAATGTCGATTTGATGCACTTCGCCACCTGAAATACGCGAATTGCTAGCACAAATTCGCGTGGACAATTTGGACCGCCGTGATTATTCTCCGCGATCAACGCACGTCAGCAAGCGCGGTTGCCCGTACAACGCAGTGCTTGCTCGTCAAACCGTACACATCTGCGAATGTCGCTGCCACAGACTCTGGGAAATGAGTCTCTGCCGCGTCAACGAAAGGAATCAAAATGAACCAGACATCCGCAGCCATCTTGGTGTTGGCATCATCGGTATTTAGCTACGCAGCCGTTAACACGACATCGACGCAAACGACGTATCCGTTTCTGGCCCTCGTGTCAGTTGGGATTGGACTATGGGGCATTTTGGCATTGATTGGCGGCATCCTTCGCGAGCGAGAGATGTTCGTCGACAACCACGCGCGATTGGACGTGTTCGATCGATTGTTTGCTCGCGATACGAATCGAGCACCGGTTCGCACTCGTGACCGAAACATCGAGTTGTCGCCGGAAGTACAAGCGCAACTGAACGTTACTGCAGAACTTGAAGGTCGCGATCGTTCGGAAGTCGTCGAAGAAACGCTTCGCCGCCACTTGCCGAAATACACAAAATCGCGAGTTGCTTAGCCAGGAAGTTTAGGAAGGTGATACAGACTACCAGTTCAATTTCGGACCGTTGGTTCCACCTGCTGGATTTTCTGAAGGCCGAGCAACTGTAGCTCGGCTTTTGTTTTTCGGCCGGCTGCGCAGCTTTGGTCCCAACGCGATCGACATACGAGGACATCAAGAATGAAACTACCGGCAATCGTAATTGGCATCGGCCTCCTAATCGTCGGCTATCTCGTCTTTCGAAGCTTGGTCGCGACGCTAAAGATCTCTGCCAAGATTCTCATGTGGATGATCGTTTTGATTGCTGGATTTGGAGCAGCCTACATGTACTCGCAAGGCATGATCGGAAACGGTGGCTCGAGCAGTGACGTGCCGTACCAATCGCAATCGGATAGTCCAACGTACCGGTAGAGGCTGCTCGAAAGCGGCAGAAGCTGCAACTCGCGATACGGTGGAATGAAAACTGTTCTCAAGCTACAAGCTTACGCCACTTAGTAGAATCGATTGATCGGAGCCGGATATCGTCGACATGGCTCGGTATGCGTCTAGATCGATTGAATCTTCGATAAACCGAACGTGTCCATCGGCGAAGCAAAAATTTGCGCCGCCAGGATGGTGACTACCGAAGGCTCCGTTTTGTCTTTCGCGGACTACCCCACTGCCCGGTTGTGTGTTTAGGCGATTGCATGTCGTGCGAAGACAATCGGCGTTCACCAAAGCGTATGACCACGTGTTTGACGATTCCCACACGTCAGCCAAGGCCACCTCGCCAACCATCGATGTTTTCGACAAGCCATCGACGACATCTTTCGATCTTCGAGTAACTACATACAGGAACATTCCATTGTTTTCAAACTTCGCGACGTCAACCGGTGCATCTGGCCCGATGGTTCCTTGGACTAGCGCATAGCTGGCAGTTGCTGCCTTTACCGGTAAATAGACATCGCTAATCGGATCGGCCGGATCGCTTGGACAGACGAGTAAGTCGATTCGCTCCTTAATTCCTTTGCACTTTGACGGATCTTTGTACCAGCCCAAATCGTCAACGTTGCGGTTCCACAATCCGCCATGTTCAATATCGAGAGCGTCGTAGAGGTTTTGGTATTCCAAGAACGGCAGGATCTCGACGAACCCGCTGGCAGCCGTCTTCTTTGTCGCGGGCAGGCCTCGAGGACAGACACTGTGATTCATCTCGTCGCCGGTATCGTCGCATCCGGTGCGTCCTGGAGGAAAGCGTCCTCGAGCACCCTCATACGCCAAAATCCCTTGGCCTGTTTGGCGGATCTTGTTCGTGCAAGACGCTCGTCGAGCCGCTTCACGTGCAGACTGAATTGCGGGAAGTAAAAGAGTTGCTAGCAATCCCAGCACAAATACGACAACCAATAGCTCGATCAGTGTGAATGCTGACCGATTTCGTATCTTATGCATGCGGGATTGTCCTTGCGGCAACGGCCGCTTCGCCGAAATGACGGGTGCCTTGGCTTTGGCAGAATGTCGCAGTTTAGCTACGGTGCTGGCACCAAATTCTACCACACCTGCGGTGAAAATCCGGAAAGAATAATTGTATCCAAGTTTTTCGCAAGCGAACCAACGCCTCGCAACATAACTAGAATGGCATATGACAAAGACAAAGCCACGGGTTCCTCACAGCTTGTTCAGAGAATGGATCTCCAAGAGTTTTCAGCACAATACCAGGCGATCTATCGTCGCCTGTGGTTGATCGCGACCAGCATTGTTGGTGATCGATTTGTTGCGGAGGACATTGTGCAAGAAGCAGCGTTAATCGCGTATCGGAAACTAGATACCTTTCAGACCGGCACGAATTTCGGTGCGTGGGTGGCGCG